>JBKJNE010000240.1:0-7073 GCA_046596015.1 Alphaproteobacteria bacterium | reverse complement strand
TGCGCATTGGGGAGGACATCATGGACCGGGTAAAAGGCAAGATCGCGCTGGTCACCGGCGGCGCCGACGGCATCGGCGCGGCGACGGCGCGCCTGCTGGCGGCCGAGGGCGCGACCGTCGTGGTCACCGACATCAACGAGGCGGGCGCGAAAGCGCTGGGTGCGGAGCTCGGCGGCATGGGCATCCTGCACGACGCCGGCAGCGAAGCCGACTGGCACACGGCCATCGCGGCGGTGAAGGACCGCTACGGCCGGCTCGACGTGCTGGTCAACAACGCCGGCATTGGCGCGGGCATCGGCGACATCGAGCACCAGACGCTGGAGGACTATCACAAGGTCATGCGGGTGACCTGCGACAGCGTGTTCATCGGCTCCAAATGCGCCATCGAGCTGATGAAGGGCCAGGGCGGCGGCTCCATCGTCAACGTGTCGTCGATCCACGGCATCAAGGCTGCCGCCCACGAGGCGGCCTATTCGGCGGCCAAGGGCGCGGTGCGGCTGCTGACCAAGTCGGTGGCGCTGCATTGCGCGCGCAACGGCTACCGGATCCGCTCCAACTCGGTGCATCCGGGCTACATCCTGACGACCCAGATGATCGCGTGGATGGAGCGCTCGGACAACAGCGCCGACGTCAGGGCCGCGCTGCTCGCCCAGCATCCCATCGGCTTCCTCGGCCAGCCCGAGGACATCGCCAACGGCATCCTCTATCTGGCCAGCGAGGAAAGCCGGTTCATGACCGGCTCCGAGCTGGTGATCGACGGCGGCTACACGCTGTAGGGGGAGAAGAACGTGGGCAGGGTCGAGGGCAGGATCGCGCTGGTGACCGGCGGCGCCGACGGTATCGGCGAGGCGGCCGCCCGGCTGCTGGCGGCCGAGGGCGCTACGGTGATCGTCACCGACATCAACGAAGCGGGCGCGGCGGCGCTGGGCGACTCGCTCGGCGGGCTGGGCCTCGCCCACGACGCCACCAGCGAGGAAGGCTGGCGGCAGGTCGCGGACACGGTGCGCGACCGCTTCGGGCGGTTGGACGTACTGGTGAACAATGTCGGCGGCGGCCTGCCCGACGGCAACATCGAGCAGCGCACGCTGGACGACTATCACACGGTGATGCGCCGGAACCTCGACAGCGTGTTCATCGGCTGCAAGCTGGGCATAGAGCTGATGAAGGACCGAAGCAGTTCTATGGGCGGCGGCTCCATCATCAATCTCTCTTCGGTCCACGGCATCCGCGCCGCGCCGCACGAGGCGGGCTATTCGGCGTCGAAGGGCGGCGTACGGCTGCTGACCAAGTCGGTCGCGCTGCACTGCGCCCGCGCCGGCTACCGCATCCGGGTAAACTCGGTGCATCCCGGCTACATCCTGACCGGCCGGATGAAGAAGTGGGTGGCGAGCAGCGCCGACGGCAAGGCGATGATGGAGCAGCTGCTGGCCCAGCATCCCATCGGCTTCCTGGGCGAGCCCGAGGACGTGGCTGCCGCTATCCTCTACCTAGCCAGCGACGAGAGCCGGTTCATGACGGGGTCGGAGCTGGTGATCGACGGCGGGTTCACGCTGTAACATACTGGAATTAATAAATGATTGTCATCCCGGCGAAGGCCGGGACCCAGAACGGGGAAGGGACGCAGCCCTACGATCCCCTGGGTCCCGGCCTTCGCCGGGATGACAATGAAAATTTAGATCACGCCCTTCTCCTTGAGCGCCGCAATTTCCTCGTCGCTCAACCCCAGTAAATCGCCGAACACCGATTGGTTATCCGACGCCAGCGGCTTGCCCGCCCAGTCGATCGCGCCGGGCGTGCCCGTCAGCCTCGGCATGACGTTCGCCATGGCCATGTCGCCGACCCTTGTCGGCACCATGGCGATGTTGCCGCGGGCGGCGTATTGCGGGTCGTCGAAGATCTCGTCGATCGAATAAACCGGGCCGCACGGCACCTGGGCGTCCGCGCATTTCCCTAGCACCTCGGCGCGGTCCATGGACGATGTCCACGCGCCGACCATGGTGTCCACATCGGCGCGGGCGGCCTCGCGCCTGGCGATGGTGCCGTAGACACCGTCGCCCGCCAGCTCGGGGCGGTCCATCAGCCGGGCGAGGCGCTCGAAGATCTTGTCGTTGGTGCAGGCGATGGCGATCCAGCGGCCGTCGCTGGTCGGATAGTGGCTGTGCGGCACCGCGTTCACCGTGCCCGCGCCCATGCGCTGGCGCACGAAGCCGCCCTGCTGGTAGGCCGGCGCCAGCTCGTCGAGGATGCGGAAGATGCTTTCGTAGAGGCCGATGTCGACAACCTGCCCGACGCCGGACGTCTCCCGCGCCCGCAGCGCCAGCAGCACGCCGATGACGCCGTACAGGCCGGACATGTAGTCGGCCAGCGTCGCCGATCCCGGCGTCACCGGCGGCCGGTCCGGATGGCCGGCGAGGTACGAGATGCCGCCGAACGCATTGGCGATGCGCCCGAAGCCCGGCAGCGAGCGCATGGGTCCGGTCTGCCCGTAGGCGGACACCCGCAGCATCACAAGGGCAGGGTTCTCGGCGGCAAGCGTTTCCCAGCCGAGGCCCCAGCCTTCCAGCGTTCCGGGCTGGAAGTTCTCGCACAGCACGTCGGCCTCGCGGACCAGGCGCTTCAGCAGCGCCGCGCCCTCCGGCGTGCGCAGGTCGAGCGTCACCGGCTTCTTGTTGCGGCTCTCGCTTAGCCACACCAGCGAATCGCCGCAGTCCGTGGGCGTGCCGAAACGGCGCAGCGGGTCGCCGATCCCGGGCAGCTCGACCTTAATCACTTCGGCGCCGAACTCGGCCATCAGCGTGGCGCAGTAGGGCGCGGCGATGAACGTGGCCAGGTCCAGCACGCGGACGCCGGCAAGCGGGCGGGGATCGGTGGAATCGAACATCGGACACTCGCGGAGTTTTGTCGTCGCGGCGGGAATACACCGGGCGCTCAGGATTTCATACCATCGCCGAGCGTGCTGGGACATGATCGGCGATCATTTCGGGGAGGGATGCCAATGGATCTGGGGATCGCAGGCCGCAAGGCCATCATCAACGGCGGCAGCGCCGGTATGGGCAAGGGCAGCGCCAGGGCGCTGGCGAAGGAGGGCGTCGACATCTGGCTGGTGGCGCGCGGCGAGGAGCGGCTGAACGCCGCAGCCGCCGAGATCGCCCGCGAGACCAACGCCAGGGTGACGCCGGTCGTCGCCGACCACAGCACGGCGGCAGGCCGCGGGAAGATTCTCGATGCCTGCCCGGAGCCCGACATCCTGGTGATGACCTGCGCGCCGCCCGCCCAGACCGGCGACTACCGTGACATTTCCGTCGGCGACTGGAACGACACCTTCGCCACCACCCTGCTGAGCCCCATCGAGATGATGCGGTCGACCATCGACGGCATGGTGGCACGGAAATTCGGCCGCATCGTCAACATCGCCACCGGCGCGGCCAAGTATCCGGCGGAGATCCGCCTGCTGTCGGGCGCGCCGCGCGCGGCGCTGGTCAACTACACGGTGGCCGTGTCGAAGCGCGTGGCCAAGCACAACGTGATCATCAACAATCTGCTGCCCGGCATGTTTCACACCGCGACGATCCACGACCGCATGACCGAGCGGGCGAAGGAGAACGGCACGTCCTACGACCAGGAAGTGCAGAAATTCGTCCGCGACTGGCGCATCCCGGCCGGCAAGTTCGGCGACCCGGACGACCTCGGCGCGTTCTGCGCCATGTTCTGCAGCAAATATGCCAGCTTCACCGTCGGCCAGAGCCTGGTGATCGATGGCGGCCTGATCAATTCGACGTTCTGATGTTTAGCTATTGATAAAGGTGATGGATGCGCTATATTCTGCACAAGGGGCAAAGCTCGGAAGAGGAGTATCGGACCATGCTGCGCGACAAGGGTCTGCCATCCCTGGAGCGCATCGAGCTTTTCCGCCGGATCGCCCAAGTCGACGCCAGCGAGCGCCCGGCGGACAGCGTCGGCGCGCTTGAGCCGGAGGACGAGTTTTACGTCTGGTCGAGCAAGATGTTCGACACCGCGCAGGGCGAACGTGGCATGTGGCTTGCCTTCGGCTCGGGCTCAGGCGGCGTCACCGTGCTTCGCGCGTCCCGAACTTTCACCGGCGGTCCACGCGAACACGAGGTGGCGGTGTTCTTGTCGCGCGACCGTCTCAGGAGCGGAGAACTGGTATGAGCACGATTTCATTAACGGATATCTCGAACCTGTCGACGGACGAGGTCGCCGAACTGCTGGGCGTCGAGCGCGCGGAAGTGGAATTGGCCGACGCGACCATCGCCTTGGTGGAGAGCTATGCGGCAGCGATCACCAAGATGCGCGACCGGCGGGGCCTGAGCCGGGCTGACCTGGCCCGGATGCTCGACCTGTCGCCAGGCAGGGTGACACAACTCGAAAGCGGCGAGATTCGTCATGCGGTCAACCTCAAGACGCTGGCCGAGATCGCCTACAAGCTGGACTTCGACCTGGACATCGCCCTGCGCGACCGGCGCGCGAGCGTCGCCGACGATCAGATGGTCGTCCACGACCCCTATGACGCATTGCGGGTCAGCGTGGTGGCCGTGCCGCTCGGCGACACCACCGTGGCCCAGGTCGCCGGCATGAACGAGGCGCAGGCGGCGTCGTTCGCCTGGCGGCTTGCCCAGAAGATCACCGACATCCATCCGGAGGCGGCGGACGAAACCTTCGTCCTGCAGGCCGCGGCGCTGATCGAGGAAGAGGACGGCGACGCCTCCATGGCCGATGGCTGAGCCGGCCGCGCCCGCGGCGGGTATCGAGCACGACGCGCGCACGCCGCCGCCCGGGCGCTGGTGGGTGCCACGCGTGGTGATCGCCGCCATGGTCGTCGTGCTGTTCTCGCTGTCGGGCTGGAAGTCGACGTCGTTCGGCGGCCTGGTCGCGCCGGCGTGCGGCGTCGCCGGCTCGCTGTGGATGCTGATGGGCGCCTGGTGCTCGATCAAGGTGCGCGAAGAGCTGACCCGGCTGGCGCTGGTGCCGCTCGGCGACTCGTCGATCCGCGCCATGACCGAGGAATTCGCCCGCGAGAAGAATGGCGAAATGATCGGCCTGCTCAGGAAGGAATGGCGCTGCTACATCGACGGCGTGCTGCTGCTGTGCGTGTCGTTCGGCATCGACCTTGCGGACAAGGCCGCCGCCTGGGCGGCGGCGCTGGCGGCGTGATCCCTACCGCCGCGGCTTTCCCTGTCCCGCCAGCGCGTAGAGGCCCTGGTTGCCGCGGTGCCAGCTGGCGGTCAGCTTGAAGCGGTCGATGCGCCAGCCATCCGGCGTCCGCGCCAGCCCGAAATCGTAGTAGCCGCCCAATGTCGCGCCGCCGTCGCCCTGATCGTTCACCAGGAAATGCTCGGCCTGGACATACACGGTCACCTTTGCCCGTTCGCCGCTGATGTCGAACACGAAATTGCTCAGCAGGTGCTGGGTGGCGTCGAAGCCGCGCAGGAAGGGCTCGATGCCGGCCGCCCAGTCGGCCGCCTTCACGGTGACCGGCGGCTGGCCGTTGAAGGCGGACAGGTCGTATTCGCATTGCTCGGCGAAGGCCGAGCGGTAGAGGTCCATGTCGATGGTGTCGACGGCGGTGGCGAATTTCAGCACCGTGTCGCGCAGGTCCTCGCGGTCCCTCAGGGATTGCGGATCGGTCATTCCGTTACCTTTTTCACGGGCCGGCGCCGCGGCGCTTGCCCCGAGTCTGTCAGGATGGCACCTTGCCTCAAACCGGCATCGTGTTTCGAGGGGAAATACCGGCCAGGATGACCATCGACATCTTCCTGCAGCAACTGGTGAATGGGCTCACGCTCGGCGCCTTCTACGGCCTGATCGCCCTCGGGTACACGATGGTGTACGGCATCATCGGCATGATCAATTTCGCCCATGGCGACATCTACATGATCGGCGCGTTCGTCGGGCTGATCGGGTTCGTGGTGCTGTCGACCATCGGCGTCGTCTCGGTGCCGCTCGCCATCCTCATCGTGCTGATCATGGCCATGTTCTTCACCGCCTGTTACGGCTGGGCGGTCGAGCGGATCGCCTACCGGCCGCTGCGCGGGTCGCCGCGGCTGGCGCCGCTGATCTCGGCCATCGGCATGTCGATCGTGCTGCAGAACTACGTCCAGATCGCCCAGGGCGCGCGCACCAAGTCGCTGCAGCCCATCGTCCACGGCCAGTACAGCATCGACGTCGGAAATGGCGCCCATGTCAGCGTCAGCCTGCTGCAGATCGTCATCATCGTGCTGACGGTGGCGCTGATGGCCGGCTTCACCTGGGTGATCCGCAGCACGCCGCTGGGCCGCGCCCAGCGTGCCACCGAGCAGGACGCCACCATGGCCGCGCTCCTCGGCGTCAACGTCAACCGGACGATCTCGATCACCTTCGTCATCGGCGCGTCGCTGGCGGCGGTCGCCGGCATGATGGCGACGCTGTATTACGGCGTCATCGACTTCTATATCGGCTTCATCGCCGGCATCAAGGCGTTCACCGCCGCGGTGCTCGGCGGCATCGGCTCGCTGCCCGGGGCCATGCTGGGCGGGCTCGCCATCGGCCTGATCGAATCCTTCTGGCCGGTGTTCTTCGATCTGGCCTACCGCGACGTGGCGGTGTTCGGCTTGCTGATCCTGGTGCTGATCTTCCGCCCCACCGGCCTGCTCGGCCGCCCCGAGATCGAGAAGGTCTGATGGCGGCAGCCGACCGCCAGCGTCCGCCGCTCGCCGCCATGCTGCGCGATAGCTCGCTGGCTGCGGTTGTCGCGGCGCTGCTCGCGGTGCCGCTACTGGGCGTCCGGCTGGTCGACAACGCGGCGGGCCTCACCCTCGACCGCCGGCTTCCGCTGGTCCTGTACGCGGCGGCGGCAGTGTTCGCCGGCCGCCTGCTCCTGTCGCTGGCCGGGCATTACCTGGCGCCCTCGTTCCGCGGCATGACGGCCTCGATCCCCAGCATGCCGCGCAACTCCCTGATCATCTTCGGCTGGGTGCTGGTCGCCGCCGCCCTGCTGCTGCCCTGGATGCCGTTCGCCGAGCGCAACCTGATCGACAAGCTCACCCTGATCCTGATCTACGTCATGCTCGGCTGGG
>JBKJNE010000029.1:0-4749 GCA_046596015.1 Alphaproteobacteria bacterium | reverse complement strand
GCTGACCGGCACTTACGCGGATCGCTATCGCAACGAAGGCGGAAGCTGGAAGTTTTCGGATGTGAGGCTCACCGTAGAGACGATCGCCCCATTCACCGAAGGCTGGGCGAAGCGACCGTTTTGGGATCAACCTTGAGGCGGTGGGTGGACGGCATCTTGTGGTGGGAGAGTTGACGTGAATGACATCGAAATCCGACTGGCAAAACTGGAGGCGGCCGAGGATATCCGGCACCTCAAGGCGCGATACGCCAGAATCTGCGACACGGGCTACTCGCCCAATGCCATGGGTCCGCTGTTCACTGAGGATGCCGTCTGGAACGGCGGACGGTTTGGCCGCCATGTTGGGCGCGGCGCAATCTGCGATTTCTTTGCAGGCGTCTCCAAGGAGATCACTTGGGCGCTGCACTATATGATCAGCCCGGTCATCGAGGTTGACGATGATTTGATCAACGCGAAGGGCACCTGGTATCTCTGGCAGCCATGCACGTTCGCAACGCCTGGCGATCCCAAAGCCGTTTGGATGGCCAGCCTCTACGCGGACCGCTATCGCAAGGAAGGTGGACTCTGGAGGTTTTCGGACATGAAGGTCACCGTGGAGACGATGACACCCTACGCCGAAGGCTGGGTGAAGCACCCTTTCTGGGATGAGGCTTGATGCAGGCGGATTCGGATCTACCCGCCGCACCTCCAGGCGACCGCCGGTGTTCCAGGCCCCCGCCTCAGGGGGCGGGAACCTGCTTCATGAATGTCTTTACAATGTCGATCCGGCGCATGAAGACGACATCCGTGAAGCCCTGTGCGTACGCGATAAAGCGAGCCAAGCCATCGGTGCGCGCCGGATTGCCGGTGATACGCGGATGCAGGCCAACCGACATCATCCGCCCGGCGTCGTCGCCGTCGTTGCGCAGCCGGTCGAGGCAGGCCTTGGCCTGCTCGAAGAAATCCTGCGGGCTGCCGTACCCGGTGCCCAGGATATAGCGCGCATCGTTGGTGACGAGCGTGTATGGCACCACGAGATGGTTCTTGCCGTGAACTTTCGTCCAATAGGGCAGGTCGTCGCTATAGCAATCGGAGTCATACAGGAAGCCGCCCTCCTCGACGACAAGTTCGCGCGTGTTGACGCTCATCTCACGGCAGTACCAGCCAAGCGGCCGTGAGCCCGTCGTCTTCTCGAGGGAGACGATGGCGCGCTTAATCGCCTCGCGCTCCTCATCCCGGTTCATTTCGAAATGGTTGCTCCAACGATAGCCGTGCCCGACGATGTCGTCGCCGCGCGTGGCGATTTTTGCCCCCACCGCAGGATTGCGTGCGATTGCCACGGCCGCACCGAAGATCGTGACCGGAATGGCCGCCGCGTCGAACGCCCGGAACATCCGCCAGATGCCGGCTCGCGATCCATATTCGTACATGGACTCGACCGCGAGGTCGCGCTGGTCCTCGACTGCAAACGGCAACTCGTACATGCCGTCGTTGATCTCGTCGCCCATGGCATAGGTCTTCTCGGAACCCTCTTCGTAGTTGATGACAATGTTCACGGCCACTTTGGCATCGTTCTGCCAGCGCACATGCGGCAGATGCTCGCCATAGCCGAGCAGTTCGCGTGGCCCGCCCGGTACACCGTCGAGGTCCGTCTGGCGGAAGAACTGGGCGTCGTGTGGCCTATATGATGGGGTAACAGGCATGAAGGTGTCTCCTTGTTGCGAAACAATCTGTCAGTCGAGACCTGCGAGGCTGCGCGCGCCGTCCACGACGAGACATTGCCCGTTCACGTAGGCGGCTTCGGCGCTCGCGAGAAAAAGATAGACGTAGGCGATGTCTTCCGGGGTGCCGACCCGCCCGGTTGGGATCCTGGCGGCGACGGCATCGACGCCCGCAGGCCCCAGCGAATTGACGGGGTCAAGCGCCTGCGGTGTCCGGATGACGCCGGGGGCGACGGCGTTCGCGGTGATGCCGCTCGCTCCGTACTCCACGGCGAGCGACCGCACCATGCCGACCAACCCCGCCTTCGATGCGGTATAGTGGGGATGCTGCGGCCAAGCCGACACGGTTCCCGCCACCGATGAGGTGGCAAGGAGCCGGCCGAAGCCGGCGCGCTGCATGTGCGGAATGCCGGCGCGGAAGCATCGCCAGACTCCGTTCAGATTTACGTCGAGGACCTGGTTGAAGGCGGCATCGTCAAGATCGGCGAGATCGCGCCGGCGAGCAATTCCCGCATTGGCGACAACAATATGCAGGCCGCCGAGCTCGCTTGCGGCGCGCGCCACTAGACCGTCGACATCTGCAGTCTTAGTGACGTCGACCTCCGCCACCACCACCTTGCGGCCCGATCTTTCCACGGCTTTTCGCACGGGCCCGATGTCATGCCCGTCCGGCGGATACCACGCGAGGGCCACATCCGCCCCGGCCTCCGCGAAGATGCGCGCCGTAGCCGCTCCGATTCCAGATGCGGCTCCGGTGATGAGCGCGACGCGACCTTTGAGGCTAAACACAAATTGAACTCCTGACTTAGTTGAATTCAACACTCCCAAGCATTCACCTCTGAGTCAACGCTTCTCGCCTGCAATAGGGTATGACGGCTTCAGAGCATCACGTCACCGCCATTCGGTCCGAGGGTCTGGCCTATGTAGTAGGAGCCTTCGGCGGAGGCGAGGAGCAAGGCGGTCGGTGTCACTTCGTCCACCGTGCCGAAGCGCCCGATCGGCAGCTCCGCCAGTTTGCCGCTGCGCCACTCCTCGGTCTCGCTGTCGAGCAGTGGTGTTTCGATGGGCCCCGGCGCAATGGCGTTGACACACACCCCGCGCGTGGCGACCTCGCGCGCGAGGGACTTCGTGAGCCCGATGACGCCAGCCTTGCTGGCGGCGTAGTGGCCAACGGACTTGCCGCCGACCTGACCCAGCTGCGAAGCGATATTGATGATGCGGCCATCGCGCCGCTCGAGCATCTGGCCGATGAGGGCGCGTGTGCACAAGAAGACGCCGCGCAGATTGACATTCATGACGCGATCCCAATCCTCGATCGACAGGTTTTCGATCAGGGATTCGGTGAAGATTCCCGCATTGTTGACGAGAATGTTGACCCGTCCAAACTTGGCGAGTGCTGCCTTCGCCATCGCCTGCACACTCGCCTCATCGCTCACATCGGTCTGCACGAACAGGGAATCGCGGCCATGCGCCTTGATTCCGGCAAGTACCTCGCTGGCCCGGTCCTTCGTCACTTTGTCAGCGACGACGATGTCGGCGCCTTCCCGAGCAAAGGCAATGGCAATAGCTTTGCCGATACCAGAGGCGGCACCCGTGACGACAGCAATATGATCTTCGAGCCGGTTCATCCTCGCATATCCACCTTTCCGACGAACTGACCTCATTTCTGAATGCCGTCCTTGGGGAACTATCCTCACTGCAAAGAGCGATTGACAATGCCATCAAGGTTCTGAATGCACAGATCGCGATCGCTGAGGAACTTTCAAGAACGGCCACCGACCGAAAAGCACAGTCGCGCGTTGCTTTTTGCTTTGCCACACCAGTTTTCCACAGTCATGTGGACCGTATCGGACTGCTCACCCCTTCTCCAGTGTTTACGGGCACTTCAAAAGCTTCAACACCCAGCTCAGGACCAGGTTCCCGAGATGGACCCAAACCTCGCCGTCAGGATCAAGCGCTCAATCCACGAAACACTCCGGAAGCTACCTGCCGACGCGGAGTCGTTAGCAAATCTCTCATTGACAATGCGTCGCCGGCCCCAACTGCCCAGAAGTTTTGAGGACTATTGCTCGCGCGATCCCAGCACCTGACGTATAAGATTCGGCCACATACTAGTACTACATACAAGCCCTCGTGGTTTTATCTCAGTCACGTCCGTCAAGGTGGTGTAATTTTCTGTGTGGCCTGAGGTCATGATCAGGCGGCCTTGGTCGTGATGCTGAGAATGGGATCGACCTCTTCCTTGTCGATCTGGTCGAAGGCTTCGACCTGCATGTAGCGGTTCTGGGTCTGCCACTCGTCGTTTTGCTCGAGCAGCACTGCACCAATGAGGCGGATGATGGGAGGCTCGTTCGGGAAGATGCCGACGACATCGGCTCTGCGTTTCACCTCCTTGTTGAGACGCTCTATGGGGTTGGTGGAGTGCAACTTGGTCCGGTGCTGGCGAGGGAAGGCCATGTAGGCCAGCACGTCATCTTCACTGCCATCCATGAGGTCAGCCAGCTTGGGCCATCGTGAGCGGAGCTGGTTGGCGACGTGCCGCCAGGTCTCGCCGACGTGCTTGCGATCCGGCTGGTCGAAGGCCTGGCGGATGGCAGCCGCCACGACGGTGTGCTGGCTCTTCGAGACATGAGCGAGCGCGTTACGCATCCAATGAACGCGGCAGCGCTGCCAGGTTGCCTCGAACACACGCGAGATCGCACCCTTGAGGCCCGTATGCGCATCGCTGATGACCAGCTTGACCCCGTCGAGGCCGCGGGCCCGCAGCGACCGCAGGAAGTCTATCCAGAACGGCTCGGCCTCCGAGGGACCAACGCCGAGGCCGATGATTTTCCGGCGCCCTTCAGTGTTGGCGGCCACTGCGATTATGACCGCAACCGAGACGATCCGGCCGCCTTGCCGTTGTTTCAGATAGGTGGCGACGAGCCAGACATAGGGCCACTCGCCGGTCAGGAGACGGTTGAGGAACTCGCCCACCCGCTCATCGAAATCCTTGCACAGCTTGGATACGGCACTCTTTGAGGTGCCGGAGAGGCCCATGGCCTGCACC
>JBKJNE010000127.1:0-3062 GCA_046596015.1 Alphaproteobacteria bacterium | reverse complement strand
CGCGCATTTCGTCGGCGATGATGGTGATCTGGCCGGGCTTGATGCCGATGTGGCGCAGGATCAGCGGCAGCACACCCTGGCCGATCGAGCCGAAGCCCACCATGACCATGCGGCCCTTGAACGAGACGTACTTGCCTGCCCTGCGTGCGGTCTTCTTGGCCATGATTTGTCACCTGAAACAGTGCTGTCGCCCCGAAGGTAGCCGAGCGGCCCGGGAGGACGAAATGAACGACGGGGATAAGATAACGCCTGAACGGCGACGGGGCCCTTGCAGGCCCCGTCGTTCGTTCGCCTGTGGAGACGGATTGCTAGATGCAGATCGCTTTCAAGGGCGCGAAGCCGTTGAAGGCGACCGACGAGTAGGTCGTCGTATAGGCGCCGGTCGAGAGGATCTCGATCTTGTCGCCGGGCTTCAACGACAGCGGCAGCTTGTATTCGGTCTTCTCGTAGAGGATGTCGGCCGAGTCGCAGGTCGGGCCGGCCAGCACCACGGGGCCGACGCGCGTGCCGTCGCGGCTCGTGCGCAGGCGGTACTTGATGCTCTCGTCCATGGTCTCGGCGAGGCCCGAGAACTTGCCGATGTCGAGGTAGACCCAGCGCTTGCGCTCGTTGGCCGCCTTGCGCGAGACCAGCACGACTTCGCTCTGAATGACGCCCGCGTCGCCCACCATGGAGCGGCCCGGCTCGATGATCACCTCGGGCATGCGGTTGCCGAAGTGCCGCACCAGCGCGCGGGTCACAGCCTCGCAATAGGCCTCGATGCTGTTGACCTCGGCGCGGTAGCGCGCGGGAAAGCCGCCGCCCAGGTTGACCATGCGCAGGTCGACGCCTTCTTCGGCCAGGGCGAAGAACATCTGCGAGACCTGGCCCAAGGCCTTGTCCCACTGCTCGAGGTCGGTCTGCTGGCTGCCGACATGGAAGGAGATGCCATAGGCATCGAGGCCCCAGTCCTTGGCCTTGCGCAGCAGGTCCTTGGCCATCTCCGGCGCGCAGCCGAACTTCTTGCTGAGCGGCCACTCGGCGCCGCCGCAATCGACCAGCACGCGGCAGAACACCCGGGCGCCCGGCGCCACGCGGGAGAGCTTCTGCAGCTCCGCCTCCGAGTCGAAGGCGAACAGGCGGACGCCCTGCTGGTAAGCCCAGGCGATGTCCTTTTCCTTCTTGATGGTGTTGCCGAAGGAAATGCGGTCCATGGCAACGCCGGTGGCCTGCACCAGCTCGATCTCGCCGCGGCTCGCCGTGTCGAATTTCGAGCCGGCGGTGGCGAGGCGCGACAGCACCTGCGCAGCCGGGTTGGCCTTCACGGCGTAGAAGATATGGGCGGCCGGCAGCAGCTCCCGCATGCGGCGGAAGTTGTGCTCGACGACGTCGAGATCGACGACAAGGACAGGAGTTTCGGGCTGCTGTTCGCGAAGAAACTTGGAAATACGCTCGGTCATCGGTTGGGCAATCCCCGCCTAGAGGGTGTCAGCTTGGTTCGGGTGGAACGCGACGTACGAAGCCAAAAAGGGCGACGTGCGTCAGCCGATACTCGACGGCGTCGCTTTCCGGTAAAACGGAAGCTCAAGGGTGGCCTGGCAAGCCAAGCTAAGGACATGAAAGCGGGGAACGAGCCCCGCACTGCTAGCAACCATCTCAGAAGCTCCTTCCCGGACCCGGTTCCCAAAAACCGGCACTGCCAAAAAGAACACTTTCCGTCGTTGCGTAACCACTAAGGGCCAGCGGCACGTGCGTGGGCGTCTCGGATTGGTAAATACAACTAATGTACGTCGATACAAGCGGTTTCTTCCCCGCCGACGTAATTTTCAACAGACTTGTGTTCTGTCGATCACACAACGCGCTTCACGCGCCCCTCTTGAACGCGCTCACGCGCGAGGCGTTGCGCTACCGGGAAGACGAATCGTGGCGGCCAGCACGGTCATCGGGACGAGGGCCACCGCCGAGCCGAGCAGCGCCGCCGGCACGCCGAACAGGTCGGCGAATTTTCCCCACAGCAGGGAACCCGCGACCATGGCGCCGAAGAAGACCATCTGGTGCACCGCCATGCCGCGCGCCCGCATGTAGTTGGGCAAAATCATCTGCACCGAGGCGCCGTTGTTGGCGATGACGGTGATCCAGCAGGCGCCGTTGACGGCGACGACGATGCCGACGACCAGCGGCGTCATGACGAGGGCGGCGATCATGGTGGCGGCGGCCGAGATGCCCATTGCCCAGATATTGGCGCGATCGGGACCCAGCAGGCGGTTGAAAATCGGCATAGCGGCCGCTCCCGCGACGGCGCCGGCGCCGAACACCGCGTAGAGGATGCCGAAGGCGAACTCGTCGAGCCCCAGCTCGAAGCGGCCGATCACCGGCAGCAGCGTGCCCATGCCGACGCCGGGGACAAAAAAGCACAGGCCGCGCGCGAAGATCGCCTTCAGTTCGGCAGAATTGCGTACGAAGGCGATGCCGGCCCGCGCCGCCTCGGCGAAACCCTCGCGGCGCTGCGAAGCGCGGGCCTCGGCCGAGCGGCGCCAGCTCCGCATGGCCAGGATCACGCCGACGTAGGTGAAAGCATTGATGGCGAAGAGCAGGAAGACGCCAACCAGGCTGAGCAGGATTTGCCCGACCACCGGCCCCACGGTGCGGGCGAGGTTGAAGCCGGCGCTGTTGACCGCGATGGCCGGCCGGAGCTGCGGCCCCGAGACGATCTCCGGCACGATGGCGTGCCAGGCCGGCGCGTTCATGGCGTTGCCCAGTCCCATGCAGAAGGAGAGGCCGAGCAGCGTCCAGTGGTCGAGCCTGTTGAGATAGGCCAGCACGGCCAGCGTGGCGGCCACGGCCATCATCCAGAACTGGCAGACGATTATATAGCGCCGCCGGTCGAAGCGGTCGGCCAGGATGCCGGCCGGAAAGCAGAACAGGAACATCGGCAGCAGGCCGGCGCCCGCCAGCAGCGCCACGAAGATCGGCTCCCTGGTCAGCGTGGTCATCTCCCACGCCGCTCCCGTGGTGGCCATCCAGCCGCCGGTATTGGACAGCAGGTTGGCGATCCACAGCCCGAGGAACGCCTTGTTGGCCAG
>JBKJNE010000123.1:0-7070 GCA_046596015.1 Alphaproteobacteria bacterium | reverse complement strand
CGAGAAGGTGCGCTCCTACGACACCGGCTTCTACGGCGGC
Source organism: Alphaproteobacteria bacterium (assembly GCA_046596015.1). GTDB lineage: Bacteria > Pseudomonadota > Alphaproteobacteria > SMXS01 > SMXS01 > RI-34. The sequence continues at coordinate 7,030 of JBKJNE010000123.1, read as the reverse complement.
GGCTATTATGGCTATCACCGGCCGTACTGGGGTGGGTGGGGCGGATATGGCTACGGTTTCAACGACGGCCCTGATGTGCGTTCCTACACGGTCTACCAGCGCCGGCTCGAGCTGGAGATCGCAGCGGCCGCCAACCCTCGCCAGAACCTCTACGAAACCCGCGTGGTCAGCGACGGCCGGTCCAACCGGCTGCAAGAGGTGATGCCGCTGATGGTGCGGACGCTGTTCACCGACTTCCCGGGCCCCAGCGGCGTGACCCGGGAAATCAGCATCGACATGGACAAGGCGCCGGCAGCCGGACGCTACTGACCTTTCCCATCGCGCAAACCGCGGGCGGCGAATCCGGATTCGCCGCCCGCTTTTGCCGCGGGGAAAAGGCCCCGCGCTTGAAAAGCCATGGGATGTGGCGCATATGACGGTCACATCCTGCCGAGGAGCGGAACCATGTTCATCGAAACCGAGCGCACCCCTAATCCGGCGACCCTGAAGTTCCTGCCCGGCCGGGACATCATGGGCGACGGCACCGCGCACTTCCCGAACCTGGAGGCCGCCGCCAGATCGCCGCTCGCACAGCGCCTGTTCGGCATCGACGGCGTGGCCGCCGTGTTCCTCGGCAGCGACTTCATCACCATCACCACCAACGGCATGGACTGGCAGGACCTGAAGCCGGCCGTGCTCGGCGCCATCATGGAGCACCTCACCGCCGGCTTGCCGGTCGTCGAGGCCGATTCCGCGCCCGCCGAGGACAGCGGCGAGGAGGACGACGACGTGGTCCGCCAGATCAAGGATCTGCTCGACACCCGCGTCCGCCCGGCCGTCGCCCAGGACGGCGGCGACATTGTCTACCGGGGCTTCGAGGACGGCATCGTCTACCTGCACATGCAGGGTTCGTGCTCGGGCTGCCCCAGCTCGACCGCCACGCTGAAGCACGGTATCGAGAACCTGCTGAAGCATTTCGTCCCCGAAGTGGCCGAAGTCCGCCAGGTCTGAGTCCCGTTCCGCCATCGCCCGCCGCGCTCCCGTCCCGTCACGACGGGGGCTGGCATCGGCGTGAATCCGTCATAGATTGGGGGCTTCGCTACGCCGCAGAAGCAAGGGAACCCATTGTATGAGCGCAACCGTAAACGATGCCAGCCTCGACGTGCTTTTCCGCGATGCCCGGACCCAGAACAAGTGGCTCGACAGGCCGGTCACCGCCGAACAGCTCAAGGCCGTCTATGATCTCGCCAAGTGGGGCCCGACCAGCGCCAACTGCTTCCCGATGCGGCTGGTGTTCACCCATTCCCAGACCGAGCGCGACCGGCTGGCCACCATGGTATCCGGTGGCAACGTCGAGAAGGTCAGGACCGCCGGCGCCGTGGCGATCATCGGCTACGACCTGAAGTTCTACGACCATATTCCCAGGCTGTTCCCCCATGCGCCCGAAGCGCGGGAATGGTTCGCCCATGACGAGCAGGTCGCCTTCACCACCGCCTTCCGCAACGGCACCCTGCAGGGCGCGTACCTGATGCTGGCGGCGCGGTCGCTGGGGCTCGACTGCGGCCCCATGTCGGGTTTCAACAACGCCGCCGTCGACGAAGCGTATTTCGCCGGCACCAGCATCAAGTCGAACTTCCTGTGCGCGCTGGGCTATGGCGATCCCGCCGGCCTGTTCCCGCGCAGCCCGCGCCCCGACTTCGACGACTTCTGCAGCATCAGGTAGCCCCCGGAACCATGCGCGTGCTTGCATTCGATACGTCGCTCGGAGGCGGGTCCGTGGCCTTGATGGCCGGCGGGACGTGTCTCGCCCGCGCCGACGAGGACCGGCCGCGCGCGCTGGTGGAGCGGCTGCTGCCGATGATCGAGCAGGTGCTGGCCGAGGCGGGCGTCGGATACGCCGACCTGGACCTGATCGCGACGACCGTCGGCCCCGGCACCTTCGCCGGCTTGCGCATCGGCGTGGCCGTCGCCCGCGGCCTGGGCGTGGCGACCGGTGTCAAGGTCGCCGGCGTCACCAGCCTGGAGGCGCTGGCCCGCGGCGCGATCGGCCAAGTGCGTGACGGCGACGCGATCGTCGCGGCCATCGACGGCAGGCGCGGCCAGCTCTACCTGCAATCGTTCCGTGCCGGCGCGGCGCTCGAGCCGCTGTCGGAACCGGCGGCCGTCGACCTCGGCGATCTAGCCGCCCATCTGCCGCGCGGCCCCGGCGTCATCGTCGGCTCCGGCGCGGCCATCGCGGGGTCGGCCGCGCGCGGCCTGGCGGTATTGCCGGGACACGAGACCATCGACGCGGCCCATGTGGCGGCCATCGCGGAATCGCGGCCGGTGCCGCCGGCGCCGCCGCGGCCGCTCTATCTCCGCGCGCCGGACGCCAAACTGCCGGGCGGGCGGGTGCTGGCGTGACCGCGCTGGTCGACATCGCGCCGGTGGACGTCGCCGCGGTCGACCTGCTGTCGATGCTGCACGCGGGCAGCTTCTGCAAGCCGGGTGACGAGCGCTGGTCGGCGCAGGCGTTCTCCGACGTCCTGGGCATGCCCGGATCGTTCTGCCTGCTGGCCAGCGTGACCGGGCGCGACGGGCCGCGGCCCGTGGGCTTCTGCGCCTGCCGCGTCGCCGGGCCGGAAAGCGAGCTGCTGTCGCTGGGCGTGCTGCCGGAGCAGCGGCGCGCGGGCACTGCGCGCCAGCTCATCCTGCGCAGCATGGGCCGCTGCGTCGAGGGCGGCGCCCGGGAAATGTACCTGGAGGTGGCGGAGGACAATCCCCCGGCCCAGCTGCTCTACCGCTCGCTCGGCTTCTTCCAGGTGGGGCGCCGCAAGGCCTACTACCTGCGGCTCGACAACCTGAAGGTCGATGCGCTGACCATGCGGCGCGACCTCAGATAGGCGCGGCGGTCCGCACCAGCATGCGGAAAACACCCGCCCTGCCGGTTTCTTCGATGCCGAGAACGGTATGGCCTAGGTTTCGCACCGCCTCGGGCACGTTTTCAAGGGGTTCCCCGTCGCGCAGAATGATCTCGGCGACCTCTCCGGGTTTCATTCGATCCAGAAGCAATCGAGTTCTCACGAAGGTCATCGGGCACAATAGCGCTGTAATGTCGAGGCGCTGGTCCACCTGTTCTGTCATCTTCTTTTCTTGCACCCCCGCATGACTATCGAACTTGCCTACGCATTCTGGTCGGCCTATAAGACGGAAGATTTCCCTCAGTCAAACAGAAACAAGGTTCCCTGATGGCAAATGAAACCAAGGAAAACGTCGAACGCGGCGACCTGCTGGCGCTGACATCCGATATCGTTTCGGCGCATCTGGCCAATAATAGCGTGGCCATGGCCGACGTTCCGCACCTGATCGAACAAGTGTATTACACGCTGACCAAGCTCGGCGCCGACGCGCCGGAAGAGCCGGTCGAGAAGGCCAAGCCGGCGGTCCCGGTTCGCCGTTCGGTGATGCCGGACTACATCATTTGCCTGGAAGATGGTAAGAAGCTGAAGATGCTCAAGCGGCATCTGCGGACCGCCTACAACATGTCGCCCGAAGATTACCGCGAGAAGTGGGGCTTGGCGGCGGATTACCCCATGGTGGCCCCGAACTACGCGGCGCAGCGCCGGACCCTGGCCAAGAAGATCGGCCTGGGCACGAAGCGCGGCCGCCGGAAGTAACGGGTATCCGGCGCGGGCGCGTCCGGAACCCTCGATAAAGGTGAGGTATGCCGGACCGACTCGAAAAATTATGCGTGGCCAAGGGGATGCGGATGACCGACCAGCGGCGGGTGATCGCGCGCGTGCTGTCGGAAGCACACGATCATCCCGACGTTGAAGAGCTCTACGCCCGCGCCGCGAGGATCGACAGTCATATCAGCATCGCGACGGTCTACCGGACCGTCCGGCTGTTCGAGGAGGCCGGAATCCTGGAGCGCCACGACTTCAGGGACGGCCGTTCCCGCTACGAGGAGGTGCCCGAGCGGCACCATGACCACCTGATCGACGTGCAGAGCGGCAAGGTGGTCGAATTCCGCAACGAGGACATCGAGAAGCTGCAGGAATTCATCGCCAGGGAGCTGGGCTACAAGCTCGTCGATCACCGCCTCGAGCTCTATGGCGTGCCGCTGAAGAAGGACTCCTGACGCCCGATGGCCGACGGTTCGCCGACGCGCGCCTGGACCCTGCCGCTGAGCCAGGTGCGCGCCCTGCTGTGCCTGCTGGGCGTCGCGCTCTGCCTGGTGCCGGTCATCCTCTTCCAGCCACTGATGCTGCGCCTGCCGGGCCGCGCCAAGGAGAAGATCCCCTACTGGTTCTTCAAGGCATCGTGCCTGATCATGGGCATCGGCGTGACGGTGCACGGGCGGCGGTCGGGCGACCGGCCGGTGCTCTACGTCGCCAACCACATCTCGTGGCTCGACATCTTCACGCTGGGCGGCGTCATGTCGCCGTCCTTCGTCGCTCGCGCCGACCTGGAGGGCTGGACCCTGTTCGGCTGGCTCTCGACCTTGCGGCGGACCATCTTCATCGACCGCGAGAACCGCGCCCGGTCGGGCGCTCACCTGGAGCAGATGATCGGGCGCCTGGAGGCGGGCGACAGCCTAATCCTGTTCCCCGAGGGCACCAGCTCGGACGGCAGCCGGGTGCTGCCGTTCAAGAGCAGCCTGTTCGCCGTCGCCGAACGCTGGCAGACCGACCGGCCGCTGACCGTCCAGCCGGTCACCGTCGCCTACACCCGAATCAACTCCATGCCGCTCGGCCGCCATTTCCGGCCCTATGTGGGGTGGTATGGCGACATGGAGCTGGGCCCGCATCTGTGGGCGTTGCTGGTCATCGGCCGGGTCACCGCGGTCATCACCTTCCACGAGCCGGTGACGCTGGAGACGGCGGGCGGGCGCAAGGCCATGTCGGCCCACTGTCACGCCGAGATTTCGAGGCGGCTGGAGTATCTGAACCGTGGCCACGATCCGGTGGAACATGCGGCGTAGTCGGGCTTTCCTTGACTCCGGGACCGCCGCTGCTAGGTTCCGCGCCCGTTGTTCTTTAGGATAAGGCCCGTGGCGAAGAAGCGGCTGCATATCAAGACCTATGGGTGCCAGATGAACGTCTATGATTCGGCCCGCATGGCCGACGTCCTGGCGCCGCTGGGCTATGAGGCGACCGATACCCCGGAAGATGCTGACCTGGTCATCCTCAACACCTGCCATATCCGCGAGAAGGCGGCCGAGAAGGTGTATTCCGAAGTGGGCCGGCTGCGCCTGCTGAAGGAAGAAAAGGCCCGCGCCGGCGGCCGCATGCTGGTCGCCGTCGGCGGCTGCGTCGCCCAGGCCCAGGGCGAGGAGATGATGCGCCGCGCGCCTGCCATCGACCTTGTGTTCGGGCCGCAGGCCTACCAGGACCTGCCCGACCTGCTGGGCCGCGTCAACCGCGACCTGATCGAGACCGGCCGCTCCCGCGTCGTCGCCATCGACCTGGCCGTCGACGAGAAGTTCGACCGGCTGCCGGAAGAGGCCGCGCCTCAGGGCTACAGCGCGTTCCTCACCATCCAGGAAGGCTGCGACAAGTTCTGCTCGTTCTGCGTCGTGCCCTATACCCGCGGCGCCGAATTTTCCCGCCCCGTCGCCGACGTGCTGGCGGAAGCCCGCCGCATGGTGCGCCAGGGCACGGTCGAGATCAGCCTGCTGGGCCAGAACGTCAACGCCTGGCACGGCGACGATGGCAAGGGCGGCAGCGCCGGCCTGGGCGAGCTGATGCGCCGCCTCGCCGATATCGACGGGCTGGAGCGCATCCGCTACACCACCTCCCATCCGCGCGACGTGGACGACGACCTGATCGCCGCCCACCGCGACGTGCCGCGGATCATGCCGTTCCTGCACCTGCCGGTGCAGAGCGGCTCGGACCGCATCCTGCGGGCCATGAACCGGCGGCACACCGCCGCCCGTTATCACGAGATCGTCGCCCGCCTGCGTGACGCGCGGCCCGACCTCGCCCTGTCGAGCGACTTCATCGTCGGCTATCCGGGCGAGACCGACGCCGATTTCCAGGCGACCATGGACCTGGTCCGCAAGGTCGGCTTCGCCATGGCCTATTCCTTCAAGTACAGCCGGCGCCCGGGCACGCCCGCCGCCGATCTGGACGGCCAGGTGCCGGAGCACGTCAAGTCCGAGCGCCTGGCGGTCCTGCAGGACGAGCTTGCGCGCCAGCAGGAGGCGTTCAACGCCGCCAGCGTCGGCCGGATCATGCCGGTGCTGCTGGAGCGCGACGGCCGCCATCCGGGCCAGCTCGTCGGACGCAGCCCCTATATGCAGGCGGTCAGTGTCGATGCGGGTTCCGTCCCGGGTGATTTAAAGGGTACGATCCGGAATGTGGAGATCGCCGCCGTGCTGTCCAACAGCCTGCGCGGACGGCTGGCGGAACCTGTGAGCATGGTGGCGGCGCAATGACGGCGAGAAACAGTGGCAGATAAAGCGACGGGCATGTCTGGGGCCGCCGCGTCGACGGCCGAAAAGGTCGTCACCGATTTCAGCGACAACTCGCTCCTGCCGGAACTGTTCGGCAAGCATGACAGCAACCTGGCGCTGATCGAGAAGCGCCTGGGCGTGACGCTCTCGTCGCGCGGCAACAAGGTATCGATCGCCGGCCCGTCGGTTTCGGCGGGCGCGGCCAGGACCGTGCTGCAGTCGCTGTACAACCGGCTGGAGCGCGGCCAGACGGTCGAGACCGGCGATGTCGAGGGCGCCATCCGGCTGGCTGAGACGGCCCAGCCCGGCGGCTCGGGCGACGACGCGGCCCAGCAGGCGGTGATCCGGACCCGCAAGCGGCTGATCACGCCTCGCTCGGCCAAGCAGTCTGAATATGTCCAGCGCATCCGGGAATCCGAGATCGTCTTCGGCGTCGGTCCGGCCGGCACCGGCAAGACCTATCTGTCGGTGGCCGTGGCCGTCGAGATGCTGCTGCAGGGGCGGGTCGACCGGCTGATCCTGTCGCGCCCGGCGGTCGAGGCGGGCGAGCGCATCGGCTTCCTGCCCGGCGACCTGCGCGACAAGATCGATCCCTATCTGCGTCCGCTCTACGTC
>JBKJNE010000015.1:0-3165 GCA_046596015.1 Alphaproteobacteria bacterium | reverse complement strand
GCGTACCGTCGCGGGCGGCGCCCGAACGTCCACGGTCAGCGATGTGCGTTTCAGGTCGAGGCTGGACTTCGACACGCTGGCGCTGCTCGCGCCCCGACCCCACCAAATGTCGGCGTGGACCATCGCCAGGCTGCTGAAGCAAACCGGCACCGCATCCCGTCCACGCCAGGTCTATGACCTGTGGTTCCACCGGAGGCTGGCGGCGCCGGTGACGACGGCGCTGGCCGTGCTGCTGCTGGCGCCGATGATCGAACGCCTGCACCGCATCGGCACCGTGCCGCTCGTCCTCGTTGGTCTCGCGGGCGGGTTCTGCTACTTCGTCGCCGATGGCATGCTGACGGGCCTGGGGGAAGCGGGCATGGTGCGGCCGGCGATAGCCGCATGGGCGCCGCCTTGCCTGCTCGGCCTGCTGATCCTTGCGATGTCCAGAGACGGCCCGAGGCCGATCGCCGGCCTTTAGGTGGCCGCCAGGCCGAGGCGCGCGGCGCGACTCTGGATGAACGGTTCCCAGAACGCCTGCGTCGTGGTGATGGTAAGGCCGATGGTGAAGGTGATAAGGAAGGGATCGACCACCGGATCGGACCGGAAGACCATATAGCCGATGCCAAACAGGCAATAGAGCGCGATCACCGCCTCTACCAACACCTGGCCGCCGAGCTTCTCGCGATAGGCCTTTCCGACGACGGAATCGCCCTGCCGCTCGATACGGAACTTGGGGGTCCGCACGAAGCCGGTCTTGACGTTGAACGCCACTTCGAGGATCGCCCGCGTGTTGGTGACGGCGACACCCATGCTCCAGAACATCAGGTAGAAGTAATGGTGGATGCGCTTCAGCCAGTTCCGATGAAGGTCGCTCTGCGCGTAGAGGAAAAGCACCGGGGGGCCGAAGGAACAGAGCGTGACGAAGATGATGATCGGCAATGCCGCCGACGACAACTCGGCGTCCTGGCGAAGCCAGAGCTGGGCCGGCCAGCTTATGGAGATCACCATCAGGCAGGGCTGCAGAATCATGGAGATCATGTAGAAGAACGCCTCGGCCTTGGCATACCACGGGATCTTCGACCGCAAAATGTCGGGCATCAGCTTGCACATGACCTGGAAGCCGCCCTTGGCCCAGCGGTGCTGCTGGGTCTTCGCCGCGGAGATGGTCGCCGGCAGCTCGCCCGGGCAGATCACCTGGGGCAGGTATTTCTGTTTCCAGCCGCGGATCTGGGACCGGTAGCTGAGGTCCAGATCCTCGGTCAGGGTGTCGGCCTGCCAGCCGCCGGAATCGTCGATCGCCGTCCGCCGCCAGACGCCGGCCGTCCCCTGGAAGTGCATCATCAGCCCGGACCAGCACTGGGCCGCCTGGATGACGTAGTTCAGCCCGTCGAGGCCGACGGACTGGGCGATGGTCATCTTCGAGTAGTCGGCGTTCAGGTGGCCCCACAGCGTCTGAACCAGGCAAAGCCGAGGATCATCGAAGAACGGCAGCGTCTTCCGGAGGAAATCGGGCGCGGGTACGAAGTCGGCGTCGAAGATGGCGATGAACTCGCCCTTGGCGGTCTTGTTGCCTTCCTTGAGCGCGCCCGCCTTGAACCCGGAGCGGTCGGTCCGGTGGACAAGCTCGATGTTGAACCCTTCGGCCCGGTAGCGCTCGGCGAGACCGCGGGCGATATCGGTGGTCTCGTCGGTGGAGTCGTCGAGTATCTGGATCTCGTAGCGGTCCCGGGGATAGTCGAGCAGGACGATGTTCTCGATCAGCCGGCCGACCACGTAGCGTTCGTTGTAGATCGGCAGCTGGACGGTCACGAACGGCAATTCGCCGCCCTTGCGACTCCAGGCCTCCCATATGCCCGCATCGTGGATGAGCATGGATTTCTTGTGCCGGGCATGGAGCCAGACCATCAGGCAGCAGTAAAGTCCGAACAGGCACAGGAAGGCCCCCGCCAGAATCTGCAAGCCCAGCAGCACCCTGATCGCAATATCGGTGAATCCCATGCCTGCTTCTCCCTCAGCCGCTGCCCCGCATCCGGCCTGCGCTGGAATTGGGAACCGCCCGTTTGCAGCGCAAGCCTGCGACCGCCCCCAAAGCCTATGCGAAACAGCGCGTCCCGGCCAATTCCCGTTGCTGCCGACAGCCCGATCTATCTTTCAAATCGGGAGCATGGCAGACTCACGACATTGAGCAGCGCATGAGAAAATCAGCAAGAAAGTTTCTGGTCGGCTACAGGTCCTGGCGGGACAATGCCCGCCTGTCGGACGGCATGACGCTGGCCGACCTGATCCACGCCTATGCCTCGTTCCCGTCGATCCAGCTCAACATGGCGCTGGCCGCGACGGCATTCGCGGTCACTGTGGCATGGGCACCGAACATGGCCCTGCTGATGCTGATCTCGGCCATCGCGGTGGTGGTATACTCGGTCGTCGAATACGTGTTTCACCGCTTCATCCTGCACGGAAGCTGGCTCTACCGCCACAAGGCGACGGCGGCGCTGTGGAAGCGGGTGCATTACGACCATCACCAGGACACCAGCGACCTGTCGGTGATGTTCGGCGACCCGAAAACCACGCTGCCGCCGATCCTGATCATCGCGATTCCGCCGGGCTACCTGATCGACGGCGTGGCCGGCGCCGCCTTCGCGGTGTTCTGCGGCATCGCGCTGACGTCGGTCTACGAGTTCTTCCACCTCTACCAGCACGTCCCCTACGAACCGGAAAGCGCCTATCTGCGGCGGCTCAAGAAGCGTCACCTGGCGCACCACTTCCACAACGAGACCGGCAATTTCGGTATCACGACGCCGGTGTGGGACGTGCTGCTGGGGACCAACTACGAGAGCAACAGGGAGCGCCCGCGCAGCGCCAATGTCCGGCACCTAGGCTATGCGGGGGACGAGGTGGAGCGCTTTCCATGGGTGATGGAACTGAGCGACCCCGGGACCAGGCGGTGACGCCGAACGCGGCGGCTTCCGTCGACATCGCCGCCGTCGGGACCCGCCAACTGCGCGAGGCGTTCATCCGGCTGCCGTGGTCGCTCTACGTGGACGATCTGAACTGGGTGCCGCCGCTGCTGATGAGCGAGCGCAAGCGCATCGGCCCGGTAGGCGCGGGTTCGGATGCACGCCGCCGGCTGTGGATAGCCCGCGTCGACGGCAAGCCTGTCGGACGCATCAGCGCGCAGCTTGG
>JBKJNE010000458.1:0-10989 GCA_046596015.1 Alphaproteobacteria bacterium | reverse complement strand
CCACGGCCGGGCCGACCTGCTGGAGACGCTGCTGGAACGCATCCAGGCCCACGCGGCGCGCTATGCCGACTTTCGGAAGGTGCTGATCACCCTGGGCGACTATGTCGACCGGGGCGCCGACAGCAAGGGCGTCATCGACCGGCTGCTGGCGCCGCCGGCGGGTTTCGACCCCGTGTTCCTGATGGGCAACCACGAGGACCTGATGCTGCGCTTCCTCAGCCAGCCGGCCGATGGCGGCGTCTGGTTCCAGAACGGCGGCGACGCGACCATGCAAAGCTATGGCGTGCCCGTCGATGGCTGGGACGTGGACCATGCCAAGGCGCTGCGCGACACGCTGGCCGACGCGCTGCCGCCCGCGCACCTGGCATTCCTGCGCGGGCTCGAGATGCAGCATACCGAGGGCGACTACCTGTTCGTGCATGCGGGCGTGAGGCCGGGCGTGCCGCTGCGCCGGCAGGATCCGGAGGATCTGATGTGGATCAGGGACGAGTTCCTGCGCTCGACCCGCGATCACGGCAAGGTGGTGGTGCACGGTCATTCGGTGGCGTTCAAGCCCGAGGAGTTTCCCTCGCGAGACCGGCCCAGCCGCATCGGCATCGACACCGGCGCCTACGCGACTGAGCAGCTCACCTGCCTGGCGCTGGTCGGCGCCATGCGGTCATGGATCCACACCGAGCAGGATCCGCGCTTCGCCTGAGACGATGACTCAGTGGTGGTGATCGTGGCCGTGTGCGTGATCGTGCGCCGCGCCGTCGCCCCACTGCTGTTCCATTTCCTTGTGGCGCTTCATCCACTTGGCGAACAGGTACGACATGGCGCCCATCACGACGAAGGTGAACACCATGAAGGCGATGAGCAGCGGTAGCTGATCCGGATTGTGCATCGTTGGGACTCCTGACGGCGTTTTCCGGGTTATATCCCCGGCCCCGCTTGCGGCCAAGCGCTTTCAGGCCGGTCAGACCTTGGTGCCGAACGTCTCGCCGCCGGCCGCGAGCCACGCCGCCTCCTCGGGCGTGCTGTCGCGGCCCAGGATGGCGTTGCGGTGGGGGAACCGGCCGAAGCGGTCGATGATGTCGCGGTGTATCTCGGCATAGCGCGTGGCCCCCGTGTCGCCCAGCGCCCGGAAGAGCGCCACCGACCGGGCCTGTGCCTCGCGGTCCTCGGCGTGCTCGAAAGGCAGATAGAAGAACTTGCGCCACGCCGCGGGCACCGTCTGGTCGTCGCCGCGCGCCACGGCTTTCCGTGCGACCACCAGGGCCTTGCCGTCGGCGGCGAAGGCGCGGGCGTCGCCGCGGAACATGTTGCGCGGGAACTGGTCGAGGAGCACGATCATCGCCAGCGCGCCTTCGGGCGTATCCGCCCAACCGTCGAGTTCGTCCCGCACGGCCTGCTCCCACGCAACCAGGAAACGGCGCCGTATGGCGTCGTCGAACGCGGGATCGGGCACGAACCACGCATCCAGGTCGCGGCCGCCGGGGTGCGACTGATCCGGGTGGCTGTCGGGGGCGAACCAAAAGTCGAGCACATCGTTTACAGTCGTCACGAGTTCGTTACCTGTTCGGGCCTGGCCGATTGACGGTCGTGCCGTCGGGATTGCCAAAGGTCCGGCAACTCGTTGATACTGCGGCCTGAGGTCGGGAGGGTATATGGGGCGGAGCGCGGCCATCGGCAATCAGCCGTGGATTTCGCAGGATCGGACTGATGGCGCCGCGATGCTTCAGGCGGGCGGCGCATGGATCGTCACGAACTCGCCGCCGCTGTTCCAGAGCCTCAAGACGCTGTCCTTCCGCAAGGACGAGCCCATCGTCGTCGACCTGAACCGAATCGATCGGCTCGACACCGCCGGCGCCTGGCTGCTCTATCGCACCGTGCGCGACCTGCGCGCCGCCGGCCACGACGTGGAATACAAGGGCGGCACGGACGAGCAGATGTCACTGATCGAGCAGGCCACGGCCCATGACGCGCTGTGCCTGATCGAGCCGCCCGAGCCCAACGTCTTCATCCGCATGCTGGAGGACGTCGGCGCTTCGGTCATGCGCGTCGGCGGCCAGGCGAAGGCGTCGCTGGCGTTCGTCGGCCTGCTGATGGAGACGCTGTGGCGCTATACCTCCTACCCGCGGCGCTTCCGGCTGACCGCCACGGTCAAGCAGATGGAGCTGATCGGCCTCAACGCCATGCCCATCGTCGGCCTGATCTCGTTCCTGATCGGCATCGTCATCGCCTATCAGGGCGCCTATCAGCTCCGGCTGTTCGGCGCCGAGATCTTCACCGTCAACCTGGTGGTGACGGCGGTGCTGCGCGAGTTCGGCGTCCTGCTGTCGGCGATCATCATCGCCGGCCGCTCCGGCAGCGCGTTCACCGCCGAGATCGGCTCCATGAAGATGAACGAGGAAATCGACGCGATGGACACGCTGGCCATCTCGCCGATGGACACGCTGGTCGTGCCGCGATTCATCGCCCTCGTGATCATGATGCCGCTGCTGACCTTCTATGCCGATGTCGCCGGCCTGCTCGGCGGCGGGCTGATCAGCTGGCTGTCGCTGGGCATCGAGCCCATGCAGTTCCTCGAGCGCACCCACGACGTGATCCTGGGCTGGGACCTGGGCGTCGGCCTGATCAAGGCCCCCATCTTCGGCGCGCTGATCGCCCTGATCGGCTGCTACGAGGGCCTCGCCACCAAGGGCAGCGCCGAAAGCGTCGGACACCACACCACCAAGTCGGTGGTGGAATCGATCTTCATGATCATCGTGCTCGACGCGTTCTTCTCGATCTTCTTCACGACGATCGGTGTGTGATGGTCGCCGAGGATCTGGAAAGGCTGGCGCGGCAATCACCGGAGGAAGCCCGGCAGTCTACGCTGAAGGATGTGGCCATCGCCGTCCGCGGGCTCGAGGTGGGCTTCGGCGGGCCGCCGATCATCAAGGACTTGGACCTCGACATCTACCGTGGCGAGGTGATCGGGATCGTCGGCGGCTCCGGCACCGGCAAGTCGGTGCTGATGCGCACCGTGATCGGCCTCAACAAGGCGCAGGCCGGATCGGTCTGGGCATTCGGCGAGGACTTCCTCACCTTGTCGTTCTTCGAGCAGCGCCGCATCGAGAAGCGCTGGGGCGTGCTGTTCCAGGCGGGCGCGCTGTTCAGCGCGCTGACCGTGGCCCAGAACGTCCAGGTGCCCATGCGCGAGCATGTGCGCGGCATGCCGCAGGATCTGATGGACGAGATCGCCTCCATGAAGCTGTCCATGGTCGGCCTGCCGCCCGACGCGGCGCCCAAGCTGCCCTCCGAGCTGTCGGGCGGCATGAAGAAGCGCGCCGGCATTGCCCGCGCCATCGCGCTCGACCCGGAGATCCTGTTCCTCGACGAGCCGACGGCCGGTCTCGACCCGATCGGCGCGGCGGCGTTCGACGATCTGATCGCCCATCTGCGCAAGACGCTGGGGCTGACCGTCGTGATGATCACCCACGACCTCGACTCGCTCGTGACGATCTGCGACCGCATTGCCGTGCTCGCCGACCAACGTGTTGCGCTGGTGGGAGCGATCGACGACATGCTGCAGAGCGACCATCCCTGGATCCGCGAGTATTTTCATGGCCCGCGGTCCCGGGCCGCGGGCGTCGGAAAAAAAGTAGGCTAACACCATGGAAACCCGCGCACATCACGTTCTCATGGGTGCCGTCGTCCTGGCGCTGTCGATCGGCCTGGTCGCGTTCTTCTTCTGGGCGGCGAAGGCCGACTTCAACAAGGACTACAATCACTACAACATCTACTTCGATACCCCGGTCACCGGCCTCGCCAAGTCGGGAGAAGTGCGGTTCAACGGCCTACTGGTGGGCGAGGTGCGCAGTATCGCGGTGGACCCGCGCAAGGTCAGCCGCATCAAGGTGACGATCCGCGTGTTCTCCAACACGCCGGTCACCACCGACACGGTGGCGACGCTCGAGGTGCTGGGCTTTACCGGCGTCTCGTTCGTGCAGCTCATCAACGAGGACAAGGACAACAAGCCCGGCCAGCCGCTGACGACGCCCGAGGGCGAGGAGTACCCGGTCATTCCGTCGCGCATCACCGGCCTGCAGGGCGTGTTCCGAACGGCGCCCGAGGTGCTCGCCTCGGCGATCCGCGCCCTCGACCAGGCCGCCAAGCTGATCAGCGACGAGAACGTCGGCAAGGTCTCGGCCATCCTGGGCAACCTGCAGAGCGTCTCCGGCGCGGTCGCCGAGAACAACGCCGACATCAAGGTGACCATCATCCAGGCGCGCGAGGCCATGGAGCGCATCAACCGCCTTGCCGGCAACCTGGAGAACCTCTCCGCCAACGACCTGCCCGCCGCGCTCGCCGACTTCCGCCAGACGGCCCGGAACTTCGAGCAGCTCAGCAAGAACCTGGACGCCATGGTCAGCGAGAACCGGCCGGCGGTGTCCAACTTCGCGTCGACCGCGCTGCCGGAGATCGGCCAGTTCGCCACCGAGGCGAGGCGCGCCGCGGCCTCGCTCAACCGCGTGCTGGAGAAGCTCGAGGCCAGCCCGACCGAATTCATCTTCCCGCCAAAGACGCCCCAGATCGAGGCACCCAAACAATGATGCCGATGCGCTACATGGGCCGCCTGGCGGCCATCGTCCTGATCCCCGCGCTGCTCGGCGCCTGCGGCGGCCTGATCAAGCTGCCGAACGACGGACCCGCGCCGGGCCTCTACAATTTGACCGCGCCCGAGACCATCGACGCGCGCGGTAACACGTCGCCGCTGTTGATCGAGGATCCGACCTCGGTCAACGGGCTCGACACCACCCTGATCGCGCGGCGCTCGTCGCCCAACGAGCTGCAGTTCTTCGCCGACGCGCGCTGGGCCGGCCGGCCGACGGCCATGATCCAGAACGTGCTGGTCGAGTCGTTCGAGCGGGCGGGGCAGACTGTCACCCAGGCCCGCGGCGGCGCGGTCGCGCCGGCCCGGTACGAGCTTCAGGTCCAGATCCGCGACTTCCAGGCGGAGTATTTCCAGGGTGCGGTGACGCCGCAGGTCAAGGTCCGTCTCGCGCTTACCCTGGTCAGGCTTGGACCCGTCGCCGTGGCCGGCCAGAAGGTGGTGGAAGCCAAGGTCCAGGCCACGTCGCCCGGCATCGGCGCGGTCATCGCCGCCTTCGACCAGGCCGTGCAGGATGCGCTGACCGAGAGCGTGCAGTGGACCACGGGTGAACTGGCCGCCGCCAGGTAGGGCACCTGCCGCCTTTGCCGCGGCGCCGACCCGTGCTAGGGTCCGGCCCTGCGGGGAAGATCGGCCGGGACCATCGGCGGCCGCGCGGGAAACCCGTTCAGGTGTGCGAGCGTTATAGCCTCTGGAGAAAGAACCGGATGCGCTTGAGAGCCCCAATCGCGACGACCCTGATCGCAGCCGCCATGGCCTTCGCCGCGCCGTCGACGACGGCGAGTCTCAATCCGTCCGTCGCCGAGACCGGCGTGCCGAAGGACGGCAGCATCGAGTTCGCCGTCCTGCGCAAGGGCGAGCAGATCGGAACCCACAAGCTCAGCTTCGAGGGAAAGGGCGACCGGCTTCAAGTCCATGTCGCTTCGGACCTGAAGGTCCAGATGCTGTTCGTCACCGTTTACCGCTATAACCACAAGGCCATGGAACTGTGGTCCGGCGACCGCATGGTGGCGTTCGAAAGCGCCACCAGGCAGAACGGCAAGGAATGGGTGGTCGACGCCCACGTGGCCGGAGACGACAAGCTGCTGGTGAAGACCAACGACCAGCAGCGCTTCCTGCCCGACACCCTGCCGCCCACCAGCTATTGGCGGCCGGAGATGATGGAAACCTCGCGCTGGTTCAACACCCAGTACGGCTCGCCCATCGACGTCAATATCCAGCCCAAGGGAGTCGAGCAGGTGGAATCGGTCGGCGCATCGGTTGCCGCCCACCGCTACAAGATCACCGGCGTCGTCGCCGAGACCGGCAAGCCGGTCGACCTGGATCTCTGGTACGGCGAGACCGGCGAGCTGGTGAAGATGCAGTTCATCGCCGTCGCCGACGGGTCGCTGATCGAGTTCAAGCGCGTCATCTAGAGGTAATCCCGCGCCGCCGTGATCCGCGCCCGCTTGCCGGGCGTACACGGTACATGACGGCGTCTTCACCCCTCATCGTCCTGTTCCGGTCGGACCTGCGCCTCGCGGATCATCCGGCGCTCGTCATGGCGGCGCGTAGCGGCCGGCCGGTCATCCCCGTCTTCGTGTTCGATACCGGCAACCGTCACGCGGTCCCTGGCGCCGCCAGCCGGTGGTGGCTGCACCACAGTCTCGAGCGGCTGTCGGAATCGCTGGCGGCGCTGGGATCGCGGCTGATCCTCAGGCGCGGCAACGCATCGCGTGTCCTGCCCGAGCTGGTGCGCGAGACCGGCGCCGGCGGCATCCTTGCCAGCCGTTCCCACGAGCCCCGCCAGGGGACGGTGGAACGGCTTCTCGGCGAGGCCGGCGTCGCGGTGAAGCTGCTGCCCGGCAACCATCTGTTCGAGCCCGGATCCATCGTCACCGCGGCTGGCGGACCCTACAAGGTCTTCACGCCGTTCTACCGGGCGTGCCTCGCGGCGCCGCCGACGGCGCATCTTCTGCCGGCGCCAGAGCGGCTTGCCGCACCCGGCCAGTGGCCGGAGGGCGACGATCTTGCGTCCTGGGAGTTGCTGCCGACGCACCCGGATTGGGCCGGCGGCCTGCGCGAGGCATGGACGCCGGGCGAGGCGGCGGGCGCGGCGCGGCTGCGGACGTTTCTCGACCGCGCCGCGGCGGGCTATGGCGGCGCCCGCGACCTGCCGGCCGAGGAGGGCACGTCGCGGCTCTCGCCCTACCTGCATTTCGGCGAGGTCGGCGCCCGGCAGGTATGGCACGCGGCGATGCATCATCCGGACGCCGACAGCGCGGGCGTGGCCGCGTTCCTGCGCGAACTGGTGTGGCGCGAATTCGCCTGCCATCTGCTGCATCACTTTCCGCGCATGGTTCAAAGTCCGCTGCGCCGCGAGTTCGACTCCTTCCCCTGGAACCACGACGACGGCGCGCTTCGCGCATGGCAGCGCGGGGAGACCGGATACCCCATCGTCGATGCCGGCATGCGGCAGCTATGGCGCACCGGATGGATGCACAACCGGGTCCGCATGATCGCCGCGTCGTTCCTGGTGAAGGATCTGCGGCTCGACTGGCGCCTCGGCGCCGCCTGGTTTCTCGACACGCTGGTCGATGCCGACGCCGCCAATAATTCGTCCGGCTGGCAATGGGTCGCCGGCTGTGGTACTGATGCGGCACCATATTTTCGGGTTTTCAACCCGGCGCTGCAGGCGCGAAAGTTCGATCCTGAAGGGCGTTACGTGCGTCGCTGGATACCGGAACTGGGCAACGTTCCGGACCTGTACGTGGCGGAGCCCTGGACAATGACGCCCGCTCGCCGGGAAACGATGGGTTTGAGGCTTGGGCAGTCTTATCCGGATCGTATCGTTGACCACGCCGAGGCGCGCAAGCGGGCGCTTGCCGCGTTCGGCCGGATGAACGACATAATGACTGTTTGAATTGAGAAATATGACAAGCACGGGCCAACTACTCAACATCATCCCGATCCGACCGGCATCGCCGTTCCCGCCGCAGCGCGTCGCGGTGATCGGCTCCGGCGCGGGCGGCCTCGGCGCCGCATGGGCGCTGTCGAAGCGCCACCGGGTCACGCTCTACGAGGCCGACAACCGCCTGGGCGGCCACAGCCACACCATGACCGCGCCGACGGCGCTGGGCGACGTGCCCGTCGATACCGGCTTCATCGTCTATAACGAAGCGAACTACCCGAATCTGGTGTCGATGTTCGCCCATCTCGGCGTCGCCACGTCGGGCAGCGACATGTCGTTCGCCGTGTCGATCCGCGACGGGCAGCTCGAGTACTCGGGCACCGGCCTGGCGGGCCTGTTCGCCCAGCGCCGCAACGTGGCTCGGCCCATTTACTGGCGCATGGTCTGGGACGTGCTGCGCTTCTACCGGGAAATGCCGCTGTTGCTGGAGCGCGAGAACCTGGAGAACATCACCCTCGGCAAGCTGCTCGATCGTCAGGGCTACTCGAAGTATTTCCGCTTCAACCATCTCTATCCGATGGCCGCGGCGATCTGGTCCATGCCGGTCCACAAGATCGAGGATTTCCCGGCCGCCACCTTCATCCGCTTTTACCAGCAGCACGGCCTGTTGGCCGTGAAGGGCCGGCCGCGCTGGCGGACGGTCACCGGCGGCAGCCGGGCCTATGTGCGCGCCATCGTCGACGACTTCGCCGGCGACATCCGCTCCGGCCATCCGGTCCGCGAGGTGACGCGCGAGGCGGCGGGCGTCCGGGTCAAGACCGACGCGGACGAGGGCGTGGTTTACGACCAGGTGGTCATCGCCGCCCATGCCGACCAGGCTTTCGGCATGCTGTCCGCGCCGACGGCGCTGGAGCACACCGTGCTGGGAGCGTTCGATTACGAGAAGAACGCCGTCATCCTGCATCGGGACAGCACGCTGATGCCCAGGCGCCGCGACGTCTGGTCGAGCTGGAACTACCTGTCGAGCGGCGCCGAGGACATCGAGGGCCGCTTGTCGGTCACCTACTGGATGAACCGGTTGCAGGGGATCGACCCGCGTGTGCCGTTGTTCGTTACTCTCAATCCGCTGCACGAGCCGCGCGACGAAGCGGTCATCGCCCGCATCGCCTATGACCATCCGTCGTTCGATGGCAAGGCGCTCGCCGCCCAGAAGCGTCTGCCCGAGATCCAGGGCGCCGACCGTGTCTGGTATTGCGGCAGCTATTTCGGCTACGGCTTCCACGAGGACGCCTTCACGTCCGGCCTCAACGTCGCGCTGGCGCTCGGCGCCGAGCTGCCCTGGCTCGCCGACCGGCCCGCCGAAGCGGCGGTGGCCTGAGCTGGCCATGCGCTCAGCGCTCTATGAATCGACGGTGATGCACCACCGGGTGCGGCCGTTCCGTCACCGGTTCACCTACCGTGTGTTCTCGCTGCTGCTCGACCTCGATGAGATCGAGGACTTGGGCCGCAAACTCCGGCTGTTCTCGCACAACCGCTTCAACCTGTTCAGCTTCCGCGACCGGGATTTCGGCGCCGGCGGGTCGCCGCGCGCCTGGGTCGAGCGGGCGCTGGCCGACAAGGGACATGATTTCCCGGTGGGCAGGATCGACCTGCTGTGCTTCCCGAGGGTGCTGGGCTATGTGTTCAACCCGCTGTGCGTCTACTACATCCGCGACACCGCCGGCGCGCTGCGCGCGATCCTCTATGAAGTGACCAACACCCACCGCGACCGCCATTCCTACCTGCTGCCGGTGGACGGCGACGGCACCACCATCCGCCAGCACTGCGACAAGAACCTCTACGTCTCGCCGTTCATCGGCATGGAGGCGCGCTACCATTTCAAGCTCGGTGAACCCGGCGAAACCCTGGCGGTCGCCATCCGCGAGGAGACCCCGGAAGGCAACGTGCTGTTCGCCGCCCTGTCGGGGGTGCGCAAACCTTTGACTGATGGCATACTGGCGCGAATGTTTATCCGGCACCCCCTGATGACGCTGAAGGTCATCGGCGGCATCCACTGGGAGGCATTGAGGCTCTGGCGCAAGGGGGCGCGCGTTTTCCGCCACCCGGCGCCGCCCGATACGAAGATTTCAGGCGAACAGGTGGCGGGACATGTCCATGAACCACTCCATGCCGCCGGAAGGTAGTCCGGCCGGGCGCATCGCGGCCCAGCGCCTGGGGCTGCCCCGCATGGCATTCGGCGGCATTGGGCGCCTGTTGAGCCGGGCCGGGGAGGCGCAGCTGTTCGCCTTCATCGACCGCAACCTGGAAGCCGGCACCCTTACCGTCGAGGTGCCGTCGGGCGAACGCCGCAGCTTCCGCGGCGCGGCGCCGGGACCCGAGGCGGACCTGCATTTCCGCAACTGGGACGCGCTGAAGCGGCTGTTCGGCGCCGGCAGCGTCGGCTTCGCGGACTCGTACATCGCCGGCCACTGGGAGACCACGGACCTCGCCGCGCTGATCGAGCTGGCGGCGCGCAACCGGCTCGGCGCCCGCCGCGAGATCCAGGGCCACAAGCTGTCGGTCGCGCTGCAGCGGCTCGCCCATTCGGTGCGCCCCAACTCGCGCAAGGGCAGCCGGCGCAACATCGCCGCCCATTACGACCTGGGCAACGAGTTCTACACCTCCTGGCTCGACGACACCGTCACTTATTCATCGGGCGTGTTTCCGACCGAGGACACCACGCTCGAGGAAGCGCAGCGCCACAAATACCGCCGCCTGCTCGACATGATCGATCCGAAGCCCGGCGAGCGGCTGCTGGAAATCGGCTGCGGCTGGGGCGGCTTCGCCGAGTTCGCGGCGCGCGAGCGCGGCGTCGACATCACCTCCATCACCATCTCGCAGGAACAGCACCGCTACGCCAGCGAGCGCATCCAGCGCGCCGGCCTCGGCAACCAGGTGTCGGTCCAGCTCATCGATTACCGCGACGTGCAGGGCAAGTTCGACCATCTGGCGTCGATCGAGATGTTCGAGGCGGTGGGCGAGAAATACTGGCCGGCGTTCTTCGACAAGGTGGCGCAGACCGTGCGCCCCGGCGGCCGCGCCGCGCTGCAGGTGATCACCATCACGGACGAGGCCTACGAGGCCTACCGGCGCAAGCCGGACTTCATCCAGACCCACATTTTTCCCGGCGGCATGCTGCCGTCGCTCAAAGTGTTCCGCGAGCATGTCGGGCGCGCCGGGCTGAAGGTGCTGAACGAGGCGTTCTACGCCGACCATTACGCCCGCACCCTGCGCATGTGGCGCGAACGGTTCGACGCGGCCGCCGAAGGCCTGCGCCTTGACGGCCTGGACGATCGCTTCCGGCGGCTGTGGCGGTATTACCTGGCCTATTGCGAGGGCGGCTTTCGCGCCAAGACCATCGACGTCATGCAGGTCGCGCTGACGAGGGATTAAGCTCTTTTGCCTCTCCCCTTGGCCAATGGGG
>JBKJNE010000388.1:0-3761 GCA_046596015.1 Alphaproteobacteria bacterium | reverse complement strand
GATATGCTGGCCCTTCGAGTAGAGGCGGGCATGATCGGCGATCTGCGACGCAAGCTCACGGGTCGGGGCGAGCACCAGCATCCGGCAGGCTGCGGGTTTGCGCGCCTGCGGATTGGCAGCGAGACGGTGCAACGAAGGCAGCGCGAACGCGGCGGTCTTGCCGGTGCCGGTCTGGGCGATGCCCAGCAAATCGCGGCCCTGCAGCAGCAGCGGGATCGCCTGCGCCTGGATTGGGGTGGGAGTGGTGTAGTTCTCGGCGGCCAGAGCCTTCAGCAGCGGCTCGATGAGGCCAAGATCATTGAAATGGGTCACTTAAACAGAGTCCTTCCGCGCCGGGCGCACGCGGTGTTCGCGAACGCTCTCAGCGTGTTGCCTTTTCCACGCGCACCTGGAATCAAGCGGGGTTTTTCGGTGATCGATCCGGAAGGAAACGCCAGTGCGGCGCATCGCGCGATCACGGTCGATCTGTGGGGTAAGTGCGCCCGCGGCGCGTCATTGTCAAGCGGTATCGGGCTATGATCTTGAAAGGTGATGCCTTTTAGCCACACTCCCGGATTCTTTTCTGGCCCTCGCGGTGAATCCTTCCCCTATCCTTAAGTCTTATGCAACCACTGCCGCGCGCCGGGGAACGGGCGCGCGGCCGAAACCGGAAACCAGGGGGAGTCATGATCGTCCGGCGCCGGCGGTTTTCTCCAGCATCAGTCCGCTCTGGCTGTGGTTCGCGCAGTTGGGCGCTTGCAATTTACCCTATGAACAGTTGAGATTGCGCTCGCGCAGTTGAATCACCCGAGAGGCTTCTGAATGTATCAAGTCCGACCCCGCCGCCGAATGCGCGCCGGCTGCGCCATTGCCGGGGGCCTGGTGGTCGCCAGCACCATGGGCGCGCCCGATCTCTCGGAGGCCGCGGACCTGACCATCACGAAGACGCAGAGCGAGCCGGTCAAGACCTCGAACGCCAGCGGCGGCGCCGGCAACATCACCATCGAATCCAACGGCGGCGTCGTGGTCGACAAGGGCACGGCCGTCACTATCGACAGCAGCCACAAGGTGGTCAACGGCGGCCGCGTGGAATCCAAGGGCGTCGACGCCCGCGGCATCGTCATCAGCGGCTCGGTGACCAGCGGCGTCACCAACAAGGGCACCATCACGCTCGGCGCCGACGCCGACGACAAGACCACCGACGGCGGCAATTACGGCATCCTGCTGGATACGGGCGCCAGCATGACCGGCGACATCCTCAACGACACCAGCGGCACCATCACCGTCGCCGGCATCAAGTCGGCCGGCATCGTCACCCGCGGCTCGCTCACCGGCAACATCAAGAACGACGGCAAGATCGTCGCCACCGGCGAGGGCGGCCTGGGCATGCTGCTGTCTGGCAACATCACCGGCATCGTCACCAACAACGGTTCGATCACCACCGGCTCGGGGTCGACCCAGACCCTCGACAAGAACGGCAAGACCGTCACCAACCCGGAGACCGCGGGCGGCGACGGCCTGGCGGTCGGCGGCAGCGTCGGCGGCGGCATCCTCAACGCCGGCGACAAGCTCACCGACCAGGAGGAGAAGGATCTGACCGCCGGCACCGTCGAGACGGTGCGCGGGCTGAAGAAGGACGCCATCGGCACCGACGCCACGATCACCATCATCGGCCCCGAGAACGCGCTGCATGTGGGTCCCGACGCCGGCGGCGCCGCGGGCGCAAGCATCACCATCGGCGCGGTCACCAAGGAAGCCTACGGCATCATCAACCGCGGCGACATGTCGAGCAGCACGACCAAGGATCTCGGCAGCGCCGAGACGGTCCGCATCGGCCTGGGCACCGGGTCCGCGTCGTCGGGCAGCACCACGGTGGTCGGCGGCTTTCTCAACGACGGCGGCGACATCACCACCAAGAGCACCAGCGGCAAGGCGACGTCCGTCGCCATCGGCTCGGGCGCGATCCTGCCCGAGATCAACAATGTGGGCACGATCACGGCCACCACCACGACCGGCAACGCCGGCGTCCTCTCCATCGAGGAGAGCGCCAAGGTCGACAAGCTGGTCAATTCGGGCCTGATGCAGGCCAAGTCGACATCTGTAACCGGCAACGCCTTCACCATCGTCGACAAGTCGGGCACGCTGAAGGTGATCGAGAACACCGGCACGATCTCGTCGATCGAGACCATCGGCGCCGACGTCAAGGGCCTGGCGATCACCACCACCGGCACCGCCATCGACCTCAGCACCTCGAAGGCCGACGTGACCATTCTCAACAAGGGCACCATCGCCGGCGACGTGCTGCTGGGCATCGGCGCCGACATCTACACCCTGGACGGCGGCACCCAGACCGGCACCATCGACTTCGGCGAGGGCGAGAACACCTTCGTCCTGAACAAGGCGACCTTCTCCGGCGACCTGGTGGCCACCAAGGGCGTCGTCGACCTGGACGTCAAGGCATCGACCTTCGCCATCGTCAGCGAGGACGGCGCGCAGGTGCGCGACGCCACCTTCGACAAGGACTCGACGCTGGTCGTGCCGATCTTCGGCAGCGATGCCATCGCCGGCACGCTCACCGCCACCGGCACCGTTAGCCTGGCCGACGGCACGGGCGTGGTCACCGACTTCAAGACCTTGGCGTCGGAGGACATCACCTTCACCCTGGTCCAGGCCGAGACGCTGTCTCTCGAAGGCGGCGTCGACGGGCTGGACGTGTCGGACACGTCGGCGTTCTTCAACGTCGATGTTGCGCTCGACGCGGAGGACCCGAACAAGCTGGTCGTCACGGTGCACCGCGCGACCGCCGAGGAACTGGGCCTCAACAACAACCAGACCGCCGTGTTCGACGTCACCAAGACGCTGCTCGAACAGGACACCGAGCTGGGCGCGGCGATGGCGAACCTGAAGACCAACGAAGAGGTCCAGGACGCCTTCAACCAGCTCATGCCGGACAACAGCGGCGCGACGCAGCAGGGCATCTTCCAGACCCAGGCCGCCATTTTCGGCGCCATCAACAAGCGCATGGACGGCATCTACAAGCTGGACCAGCGCTACAAGGAACGGGTCGAGCGTATCGCCGGCAAGGATCCCAAACGCGCCAAGCGGATGGGGCGGCGCGACAAGCCGACGATCTGGGCGGAACAGCTCGTGCTGGTCGCCAAGCAGAGTCCTTTCCAGGATCAGCTCGGCTTTGGCGGCTACAGCTACGGCGTGGCGCTGGGCGCCGACTATCCGCTGCTCGGCCTCGACGCGGTGGGTATCAGCCTTTCGCAGGTCTGGTCCGAGTACAAGGAGAAGACCTCGTTCGACACGCCGACAGCGGTCGCCACCACCCAGTTCAACATCTATGCGGGCTGGGAAAGCAAGGGCTTCTTCGTCGATGTCAGCGGCGGCTACGGCTTCAGCAGCTATGATGGCGAGCGCAATGTCGTCATCGGCTCGGTGAGCCGCACCGCGATCAGCGAGTGGAAGGGTAACCACATGGGCGCCAATTTCCGCGCCGGCTACGGCGTGGTGATGGGGCGGTTCTCGCTGACGGCGGCGGCCAGCTTCAGTTGGCTGAAGCTGCACGAAAACGGTTATGTGGAAGACGGGCTGGGCGACAAGACCGACAGCGCCGGCGCCGCGACCAACCTGGTGGTCGGCGAACAGGACGTCAGCTTCGCGCGCGGCAATTTCGGCCTGTCCGCCGGCATGCGCTTCGAGGACGGCACCGGCATCATCGAGCCCAATGTCCGCGTCGGCGCCACCCACGAGTTCAGCTACAAGGGACCGACCAACAC
>JBKJNE010000358.1:0-2757 GCA_046596015.1 Alphaproteobacteria bacterium | reverse complement strand
TTGAACATGCCGGTGGTCACCAGCCCGAAATAGGTGCCGCCGACGATCACCGAATTGTCGGTGAAGATCACCTCGAGGCCGTCCGGCGGGATCTTCTTCGGCAGCTTGTAGTCGTTGTCGTAGCCCAGATCGCCGCGCCGCTTGTCGTCGGCGCGGAACGCCTCGGCCTCGGCCGGCTTCACCGTCCAGCGGCCGATGACCGTCTCGCCGCGCCGCGCGGCGGCGATCACCCGGTAGCCCCACAGGAAGTTGAAGAACATGAAGAAGCAGATGACGCCGATCGGGATGGCGGCGCCGATCTTCAGGCCGGACGCGGTCGTCTCGTGCCCGAGCGCGTTCATCTCGGCGACGCCGGACCAGATCGACAGCGCCGACAGCGCCACGCCTGCGACGCAGATGCCCATGTTCAGCCCGGGATGGCTCAGGCCCCTGTTGCGCACGATGCCCCCCCTCACGCCTTCAGACCGACCGTTCCAGTCTGCGCCCGCGGCCGGGCCGGAAACAAGGCGCTCATCGCCGGTGCCAGCGCGCCGCCGTTGCGCTAGGATGCGCTCGCCCGCGGGGACGGGCGGATTACTGGAACAGGGAGAATGTCGATGGCTTTCGGCGCGGATACGACCACGGACGAGGTGCTCGAGGGCATCGACCTCAACGGCAAGCAGGCGCTGGTGACCGGCGCGTCGACCGGCCTGGGCCAGGAGACGGCGCGGGCACTGGCCTCGAAGGGCGCCAGGGTGACGCTGGCGGTGCGCGACCTTGCCAAGGGCGAGGCCGCCGCCGAGCGCATCCGCAAGTCCACCGGCAACCGGGACATCGACGTGGCCCAGGTCGACCTGTCGGTGCCCGACAGCGTCCGGGCATTCGCGAAGACGTGGCTGGCCGGGCACGGCCCGCTCAATCTGCTGATCAACAACGCCGGCGTCATGGCCTGCCCGCTGACCCGCACGGCGGAAGGCTGGGAGATGCAGTTCGCCACCAACCATCTGGGCCACTTCCTGCTGACCAACCTGCTGATGCCGGCGCTGAAGGCCGGCGCGCCGGGCCGCATCGTCAATCTCAGCTCGGCCGGCCACCGGTTCTCCGATGTGCATTTCGACGACATCCACTTCAACAGCCGCGAGTACGAGAAGTGGTCGTCCTACGGCCAGTCGAAGACCGCCAACGTGCTGTTCTCGGTGGCGCTGAACAAGCGCCTCGCGCCCTGGGGCATCACCGCCAACGCGGTGCATCCGGGCGGCATCCAGACCGAGCTGGGCCGCCACCTGACCCAGACCGACATCGAGGCGCTGATGAGCCGGGTGACGGTCGCGGGCGGTAGCGGCGGCTTCAAGTTCAAGACCATCCCGGCAGGCGCCGCGACCAGCGTCTGGGCGGCCACGTCGCCGTCGCTGGAGGGAAAGGGCGGCCTGTATCTGGAGGATTGCAACATCGGCGAGCTGAAAACCGAGCCGACAGCCTCCAGCGGCTATTTCGCCTATGCCACCGACCCGGCCAGCGCCGCCCGGCTGTGGGCGCTGTCCGAGGAGATGCTGGGCCAGAAGTTCGATCTGGGGTAGGCGGGCCCGGGGAGGACCGCCCGGCATCACCAGCGCCGCCCGAGCCACAGCCCGAGCCCATGCGACGGCGCGAAAACCGGCCAGCGGGCGCGAAGGTCTATGAATCGGCCGGCGTGCACGGTAGGGTTGGCGAAAATGGTCCTTGGACCGCCCTTTCGGAGAAGATGGCATGGCCCAGGATCGTCCCGCCTCCCTCGCCGCACGCGACACAGTTGATCTGCGCAAGGTCGACAGTCACCCGGATCACTGGTATCCGCTGGCGTGGTCGGACGAGTTGGCGGCGGGCAAGACCCTTGGCCGCCGGCTCATGGGCGAGCCCGTGGTGCTCTATCGCGGCGCCTCAGGCAACGTGTTCGCGCTGGAGGACCGCTGCGCCCACCGGCAGGTGCCGCTGAGCGTCGGCGTCGTCGAGGGCGACGTGCTGAAATGCGGCTATCACGGCTGGGCCTATGACTGCTCGGGCAAGTGCGTCGACGTACCCTATTTCGGCATGGACAAGCTGCCCAACGGCGTCCGCTCCTATCCGGCCCGCGAAATCGACGGCCTGATCTTCGTGTTTCCGGGCGATCCCGCCCTGGCGGACGCCGCCGCACCGGCGTCGCTGGGTTCGGCCATGAACCGGGACTACAAGACCCGCAAGCTCAACCGCGAGGTCGACTGCCACTACACGTTCATGCACGAGAACCTGTTCGACATGAACCACCAGTTCCTCCACCGCAAGAACATGGGCACGATCAAGGCCAAGTGCCTGGGCAAGCGCAGCGGCGACAACTGGTGCGAGGTGGACTACACCTTCGACCGCACCGGCGGCCGCGCCAGCATGGGCGAGACGGTGATTGTCGACCTGGTGCGCAGCCGGGGCGGCAAGCAGAAGAACCTGAACGACCTGATGACCATCCGCACCGAGTATCCCTACCAGCACCTGAAGGTGTGGGTCGGCAAGGAAGTGGGCGGCGCGCTGGCGCCGGTGCTCGACGTCTGGCTGGCCTACACGCCGCTCGACAAGGAGCAGCGCACCAACCGCACCTTCGGCTACCTGTCGGTGAAGAAGCCGCCGGTGCCGGGCCTGATCCACGTGTTCTGGCCGTTCGTGACCTGGTTCACCGAGCGCATCTTCACCGAGGACAAGGCCATCGTGCAGCTCGAGCAGGCCGCCCACGACGCCCAGGGCACCGACTGGAACAACGAGGTATTCCCGCCG
>JBKJNE010000337.1:0-4723 GCA_046596015.1 Alphaproteobacteria bacterium | reverse complement strand
AACACCAACATGTCGAGCGGCGCGCTCCGCGACGACGGCGTGCCGATCATGACCTTCCGGCTGGGGTCCGAATGGCACGGCCTTCCGGTGCGGGTGATCGAGCAGATCCATCCTGTCGCGCCAATCAGGCGCGTGCCGCACCGGAACAATCCAGGCTTCCTGGGCCTGACGTCCGTGGAAGGCCAGATCGAGCTGTGCATGTCGCTGCACGCGGCGCTGGGTGTCGACGACGGCGACGGCGCGCCCGCGACCGGAATCCGCCGCTGGCTGATGCTGAAGCTTGGCGGCGAGCGCTGGGTGGCGCCGGTGGACGAGATCATGGGCGTGGTGCGCGTCGACCACAAGAGCATCCAGCCCCTGCCCGCCACGCTGGAGCGCTCGCCCGATCCGGCCAGCTCGGGCATCTTCGAGATCGACGAATTGCGCGTGTCGCTGCTGGCGCCCGACCCGCTGCTGCGCCGCTTCAAGGCGAGCCTGGCATGAGCATCGAGGTCGACACCGAGCTGCTCGACATGTTCCGCGCCGAGGTGGAGGAACAGATCGCCGTGCTGCAGGACGCCATCATGGCGCTGGACGCCGGCGGCGACGCGGTGCAGCACCTGGGCACCTGCATGCGCGCCGCCCATTCGCTGAAGGGCGCGGCGCGCATCGTCGGCATCGACACGGGGGTCCAGCTCGCCCACGCCATGGAGGACGCCTTCGAAGGCGCCCGCAAAGGCAGGCTGACGCTCGGCGCGCACCACATCGACCGGCTGCTGGCCGCGGGCGACTACCTGGCGCATCTCGGCAAGGTCGACCTCGCCGCCATGACCGGCTGGCTGGAAGCGGAAGCACCGGCCATCGCGGCGCTGATCGCCGAGCTGGAAGCCATCGGTCGAGGCGAACACAAACCGGCAGCCCCTGTCCCGCCGCCGACGCCCGAGGCCAAGACCGAAGCGGCGGCGGAGGCAAAAACCGCCCCCGAACCGCCACCGAAACCGGAAGCGAGCGAAACCGAGACGCGGGCCGCGCAATCGGTGAAGGTGAGCACCGAGACGCTGGCCAAGTTCATGGGCGTGTCGGCCCAGGTGCTGATCGACGCCAGGCGGCTGCAGAGCACGGTGGAATCGCTGCAGCAGGTGCGACGCCGGCTGGCCCGGCTGGAACGCGCGCTGGGCAGCGATGCCCGCACCGGCATCAACCGCACCTCGGCCAGCGATATCGTGCGGCAGGAGATCGCCGCCCTGCGTGACGACTTCGCCGAGCGCATCGACGAGTTCGAGACCCAGTCCGGCCGCTCGCTGGTCAACGCCGACCTGCTCTATGGCGAGGTGCTGCGCAGCCGCATGCGGCCGTTCTCGGACGTGGTGGGCGGCTTCCCGCGCCTGATCCGTGACGTGGCCCGCCAGCTCGACAAGAAGGCCAATCTGGAGATCATCGGCCGCAACACCGGGATGGACCGGGACATCGCCAGCGCACTGGATTCGCCGCTGGGCCACCTGTTGCGCAACGCCGTCGACCATGGACTGGAGACGCCTGACGTGCGCCGCGCGGTGGGCAAGCCGGAGGAAGGCACCATCACCCTGGAAGCCCGGCATCGCGGCGGCGCGCTGGTGGTGACGGTGAAGGACGACGGCAAGGGCATCGACGTGGAGCGGCTGCGCGCGAGGATCGTCGAGAAGGGTCTCGTCGAGGCCGAGACAGCGCACAGTCTCAGCGAGGCAGAGACGCTCGAATTCCTGTTCCTGCCCGGCTTCAGCACGGCGGCGCAGGTCACCGATGTTTCCGGCCGGGGCGTCGGCCTCGACGTGGTGCAGTCCACGGTGCAGCGGGCCGGCGGCGTGGTGCATGTCACCTCTATCCATGGCCAGGGCACGACCTTCGAGCTGCAGATGCCGGTGGCGCGGTCGGTGGTGCGCGCGCTGCTGGTGACCATCGGCGGCTCGCCCTGGGCGCTGCCGCTGGCGCGCATCGACGAGATCCGGCAGGTGGACGCCGCCGACGTGCGGATGATCGAGGGTCGGCGCATCATCGACGTGGACGGCGTCGATGTGGGCGTGGTGCCGCTGGCCGAGGTGCTTGAGCTGACGGCCGACGAGGCTCGTTCCGACACGCTGACCCTGGTGATGATCCGCGAGCAGGGCCAGCGTTTCGGGCTGGACGTCGAGGGCGTCGCCGGCGAGCAGGAACTGGTGGTGCGGCCGCTCGATCCGCGCCTCGGCAAGGTGCCCGACGTGCTCGCGTCGTCGCTGCTCGACAACGGCACGGCGGTGCTGATCCTCGACATCGAAGACCTTGTCCGCTCGGTCGACAGCCTGCTGGCGCAGGGGAGACTCCGCGGCAACCGCCGCAGCCGCGCCGACAGCACGCGGCGGGCGCGGCACATCCTGGTGGTGGACGACAGCCTTACCGTGCGCGAGACCGAGCGCAAGCTGCTGGAGCGCGCCGGCTATCTGGTCGACGTGGCGGTGGATGGCGTGGCCGGGTGGAACGCCCTCAGACTTGGCAATTACGACCTGCTGCTGACCGACGTGGACATGCCGCGCATGACCGGCATCGACCTGACGCGGCAGGTGCGCGACGATGCACGGCTGCGCGACCTGCCGGTCATGATCGTGTCCTACAAGGAGCGCGAGGAGGACCGGCGCGCGGGCTTCGAGGCCGGCGCCGACCGCTACATCACCAAGGCCAGCTTCCGCGACGACAGCCTGCTGAAGGCCGTCGAGGAGCTGATCGGCGGGCCTTTGGCGGAATGATCGGATGAGGATAGGCATCGTCAACGACGTCATGCTGGCGACCGCCGCGCTACGGCGCGTGGTATCGGCGACGCCCGGTTGCACCGTCGCCTGGACGGCAGCCAACGGCGCCGAGGCTGTCCAGAAGGCGGCGGCCGATCCCGTGGACATGATCATGATGGACCTGATCATGCCGGTGATGGACGGCGTCGAGGCCACCCGCCGGATCATGAAGGACTCGCCCTGCGCCATCCTGGTCGTGACCTCGACGGTGACCGGCCATCTCGACATGGTCTACGACGCCATGTCGCACGGCGCGCTCGACGCCATCCAGACACCGGTGCTGGGCCTGTCCGGCGCCATCGACGGCGCGCAGGCGCTGCAGGACAAGATCGCCATCGTCGGCAAGCTGCTGCGCAAGCCCGGCCGGAGCGCCGTGGCCAACGGCACGGCGCAGGCGGCGCTGCCCGGGGAGCCGCCGCTGATCGCCATCGGCTCGTCGACCGGCGGGCCGCATGCCGTTTCCGAGATACTGCAGGCGTTCCCCGCCGCCCTGTCCGCCTCGGTGGTCATCGTCCAGCACGTGGACGAGCATTTCGCGGCGGGCCTGGCCGAATGGCTGACACGGCGCTGCGGCCGGTCGGTGCGCCCCGCGCTGGAAGGCGACCGGCTGATCGCCGGACAGATCGTCATCGCCGCCGGGCCGGATCATCTGGTGATCGGTCCGGGCGGACGGCTGACCTATACGCCCGAGCCGCGCGACAGCTCGTACAAGCCGTCAGTGGATGCGTTCTTCCAGAGCGCCGCGAGGCGGCGAGGACTCCGCGGCTGCGGCGTGCTGCTGACCGGTATGGGCCGCGACGGCGCCGACGGCCTGCTGGCCATGCGCAAGGCCGGCTTCCACACCATCGCCCAGGACCGCCAGACATCGGTGGTCTGGGGCATGCCGAAAGCCGCCGCCGAGATCGGCGCGGCTATCGACATCCTTCCCCTTGCCGCCATCGGCGCGCGCGCCGTGGCCGCCATCAAGGAACTCAGCCCATGAGCGACCCGATCCGGGTGCTTCTCGTCGACGACCAGCGGCTGGTCAACGCCGCCGTCGCCTCCATGCTGCGGCCCGAGGGGGACATGGAGCTGAAATGGTGCGGCGAAGGCGCCAAGGCGCTGGAGGCGGCACGCGAATTCAAGCCGCAGGTGATCCTGCAGGATTTGGTGCTGCCCGACGCCGACGGCCTGGACATCGTCACCGCCATGCGCGCCGACCCGGAGCTGAAGGACATTCCGCTGGTGGTGCTGTCGGCCAACGACGACGCGGCGGTGAAGGCCGAGGCGTTCTCGCGCGGCGCCAACGACTATCTGGTGAAGCTGCCGGCGGCCGTGGAGCTGATCGCCCGCATCCGCTATCACGCCCGCGGCTACAAGGCGCTGCTGGAGAGGAACGCGGCCTATTCGCGGCTGCATGCGGAGCTGCAGGAAGCGGCGGCCTATGTGCGCTCGATCCTGCCGCCGCCGATCACCACGCCGATGCTGAGCGCCTGGACGTTCATTCCGTCGAGCTCGCTGGGCGGCGACGCGTTCTCGTACCATTGGCTGGACGACGACCATTTCGCGCTCTACGTGCTCGACGTCTGCGGCCACGGCGTCGGCTCGGCGCTGCTGAGCGTGTCGGCGCTCAATGCACTCAGCGCGCAGGCGCTGCCCGGCATCGACTTCCTGGCGCCGGACCGGGTGCTGGAGGCGCTCAACGACGCCTTCCCGATGGAGCGGCAGAACAACCTCTATTTCACCATATGGTACGGCGTGTACGAGGTCTCGACCCGGACCCTGAACTACGCCGGCGCCGGCCATCCGCCCGCCATCCTGCTGGCGCCGGGCGAGCCGCCCAGGCAATTGCAGGGCATCGGCCTGCCCATCGGCACGTTCGAGGGGCTGGACTACGACAACTTCTCGACCACGGTGCCGCCGGGCTCCAAGCTGTACCTGTACAGCGACGGCGTGTTCGAGGTGGA
>JBKJNE010000264.1:0-6054 GCA_046596015.1 Alphaproteobacteria bacterium | reverse complement strand
GCTGCGCGATCTCACTGGCCGGGTCCGCGCCGGCCGTATGCGCCAACAGGAACTGACCGGTGCTACGTTCACGGTCACCAGCCTGGGCGAGGGCGGGGTGGAGATGATGGTGCCGATCATCTCTCCTCCCCAGGTCGGCATCCTTGGCGTCGGCTCCATCGTGGAGCGGCCCTGGGCCAGCCAGGGATGGATCAGCGCACGGCATGTCGTCACCCTGACCCTGGCGGGAGACCACCGGGCCAGTGATGGACGTAGCGGCGCCCGCGTGCTGGAGCTGATATCAAGGTCCCTTGAAAGGCCGGAGACCCTATGAACCAGGAAGACGCGCGTCGCCTCGTTCGGGAGAAGCTGTCCGAGATCGCTCCTGAAACGGCGCAACTGCCGATCGATTGGGATGCCACATACCGGGATCAGTTTGATCTTGATTCGATGGACTTCCTGAATCTCATGGCCGCCTTGCACACGGCCACCGGATTGGCGTTTCCAGAAAGTGCCTATTCCAGCCTCTCCACGCCCGCGGGGTGTGCAAATTATGTTTCTCAGGGTCTGACTGATTAGATATTGCCGGCCTGCATTTGCCTCTCTCCGCTAGCGCCGCTGTGGCGGGACAGAACTTATCGGTGGCATAGAAAGGTAGGAAATGAACGTGTTGACGCGGTCTCTGATACTGGTGCTAACCGCTGAGTGGGAGACGGGAATGAGCAGCCTCTTTGGCCCAATGATCAAGCAGGGTTGGGGAATCACGCGAGTGTGGTAACCATCATACAATTTCGGGGGCATACCATGGGGTATCTTAGGTACTCCATTTTCACGAATATTATATAATACATATAGATAGAGCACAAATTAGATTCCGCCCCTGGCACCATCACCCCCTCCCAAGACAGAACATAGAAGCTCAAGAATCGCTAATTTCTGCGGTCTGTCAGGGTCATCACTGTTCACGGCTGAACATAGATTTCCACTGCGATCATGCGGGGCGCATGCGGTACCGCCAATCATTGACAGTCTCAATCATAAAAATTCTTGAATTCTGCTTATCAAATGCATTGCCATTGCTCATGGTGCTCTGGTCGCCAACGGATGGGAATGACGGTGCCAAAGCTGCGCAATCTGGATATCGACCTGCTCCGCGCGTTCGTGACCATCGCGGACACCGGAAGCTTCACCCGAGCCGCCGACAGGCTGTACAGAACCCAGTCGACGATCAGTCTTCAGATCAAGAAACTGGAAAAGCAGCTCGGCAGGCAGTTGCTGGAGCGGAACGCCCGCCAGGTGCGGCTCACCGCGGAAGGAGAGAGCATGCTCTCCTACTGCCGCCAGATGCTCCAGTTGAACGATGAACTGGTCTCGCTGGTGCGCGAGCCCGATCTCGAAGGCCTGGTGCGCCTGGGCACCCCCGAGGACTTCGCGACCAT
The DNA here is from genome assembly GCA_046596015.1 of Alphaproteobacteria bacterium. Classification (GTDB taxonomy): domain Bacteria; phylum Pseudomonadota; class Alphaproteobacteria; order SMXS01; family SMXS01; genus RI-34. The sequence goes on along the minus strand of JBKJNE010000264.1, from coordinate 4,636 downwards.
GCACCTGCCGAGCGTTCTGGCTCGCTTCGCCCAGGCGCACCCGCGTGTCGCGCTTGAAGTCACCTGCGACCTGACGCTCAACCTGATGGAGCGCTTCGAGGCCGGCGACTTCGATCTGGTGCTCGTCAAGCGCGAACCCATGGGCCCTGCCCTGGGCGTCAAGGTCTGGCGCGAACCCCTGGTCTGGGCGGCGGCCCCCGGCAGATCATTCGATCCGGGACATCCGCTGCCGCTGATCGTCTCGCCGCAGCCCTGCGTCTACAGAAACCGGGCGATGACCGCGCTGGACCGGGCAGGCCGCAAATGGCGCGTTGCCTATACCAGCCCCAGCCTCGCCGGTACCCAGGCGGCCGTGCATGCGGGTCTCGGCGTGACGATCCTGCCGAAGGAAATGGTGCCGCACGGGCTGCAGGTGGTCGGCGAAAGTGAGCGAATGCCGGATCTCGACGACACGGAAATCGCCCTCTGCCGGTCGCCGTCGAGCCTCTCCAAGCCCGTGGAGCGTCTGGCGGAACACATCATCCGGGCGCTTGAACGGGGGGACGAGCCGGCGAGCCCCTGGATAAAGGCGCCCGAGAAAGTATCCCTGTCCCCCTGACCAAAAAGGGACAACGAGGTCTCCCGCAGCAAGCTTGAGCGCCGGGATCGCCGGGGGCCGCTGGTCTAGCTCCAGTGTTTCGCGGCCGCGACGCTGGCGCGGAACGGCTTCAGGCCCAGCATGAGGACGATCGCGGCCACGGGGATGGTCATCGCCGCGGTCAGGCTGAGCGCGATGTTCAGTTTCGCCGGATCGAAGAGCAAATAGTCGGTAAAGAATCCGACAAGGCCCGGTCCGACGCCCATGCCGATCAGATTTGCGAAGAAGAGGTAGAACGCCGAAACCTGTGCTCGCATGGGGTTGGGGGTCACGGTCTGGAGCACGGCCGCCGCCACACCCGCGAGCATGGCGCCCAGGAAGACAACGAGCGCGAGCAGCACGAGCATCGCAGGCTCGCCGCCAACCAGGGGAAAGGCGATCGCACAGGGAGCCATGGCACAGGCCGCCAGCATGACCACGCGCATGTGGGCATCGGTGCGTCCTGTCTTTCGCAACCAGTCGCTGAAGGCGCCGCCGCTCAGAACGCCGGAGATGCCGAACACAAGGATGATCATACCGTATGCATAGCCGGCGTCATAGATCGCCCATCCGTGGCTACGGCTGATGAACTCGGGGATCCAGAGCGCGGTGCCGTAACCGAAGACGGCCAATAGCGAAAAGCCGAAGAAGTGCGCACCGAAGGTGCCTCGCCCGGCCCACAGAAAAGCGATGACGTCGCGCAGTGGAACGGCCTTTGACGTCCCGGGCGATTGCGAGGCAGTGACATAAGGCGTACCGCGCCTGGCTGGTTCACGCACCGTCAGCATCAGCAGCGCGACCAGGAGACCGGGCAAACCGACAATGAAGAAGGTCAGTTGCCAGGCATGAATCTCGCCCAGCACCGGGATGATGAACGGCGGCGCATCGGCGACCAGCTGTACGACCTTGGCGCCGACGATGTAGGCGAGCGCGCTGCCGATGAATATTCCCATGCTGTAGACACTGAGCGCGCGCCCGAGTTTTTCGAGAGGAAACAGGTCGGCGATCAGCGAATAGGCCGGCGGCGACAGCGCCGCCTCGCCGACGCCAACACCCATGCGGGCGAGAAAGAGGGTCCAGAATGTCTTGGCGAGGCCGCAGATCGCGGTCATCACACTCCAGAAGGCGATTCCGATGGCGATGATGTTGCGCCGGTTGTGACGATCGGCGAGACGCCCTATGGGCAGCCCCAGCAATGTATAGAACAGCGCGAAGGCCAGGCCGCCGAGCAGGCCGACCTCGAAGTCGCCGATGCCAAGGTCGCGCTTGATCGGGGTGACGAGCAGCCCGAGGATCTGTCTGTCGATGAACGAGAACGTGTAGGCAAGGACCAACACGCCAACCGCATACCAGGCCTGGGCAGGGCGCGGATATCCCGCGTCGATGGTTTGATCGGTCGCTGGCATGGCTGTGGTCCTTCGAGAGTGGTTTCCTCAGGTTGAATTCGTGAACGGCCGCCCGATCGGCGTGGCGTTCGCGGACGCCAGCTCGGCACGCATGGCCAAGAGGTCCCCGCGAAGCAGGGCGATCTGGCGCGACAGTCCTTGCTCGTCCGCCGCCGCCTGTTCCCGATCGATCCCATGCATCGCGTTGACGATGATCGCGATGAACAGGTTCAGGACGATGAACGACGTGATCAGGATGAACGGAATGAAGAACATCCAGGCAAAGGGGTAGACTTCCATGATCGGGCGGACGATGCCGTCCGACCAGGCTTCCAACGTCATGATCTGAAACAGCGAATAGAGAGAGGCGCCGATCGAGCCGAACCAGCCGGGAATGCCGGCGCTGAAGAGTTTCGTGGTCATGACGGCCGAAACGTAGAACACCAGCGCGATGAGGAAGAATACCGCACCCATGGCCGGGATGGCGCCCAGCAGCCCCTGGATCACCACGCGCATCCGCGGCACCAGCGACAGCAGACGCAGCGTGCGCAGGATTCTGAGAGCGCGCAGCACGCCGGCGCCAGAGCCAAGCGTGGCGAGCGAAAGCCCGACGATGATGAAGTCGAACACGTTCCAGCCGTCGCGGAAAAACGCCCAGCGGTAGACGACCAGCTTGATGGCGAGTTCGATCGTGAAGATCGTGACGGCGATCACATCGATGGCGCGAAGGACGCCGCCATACCGCTGCATGGCGGCGGGCCAGGTTTCCAGGCCCAGGGTTACGGAACTGACGATGATGACCGCCATGATCGCGCCCCGGGTCAACTCCGCTTCGATGAAGCGCTGGAGGGCGAGACTAGCGTGCGCGCGGGTCATCGACCGCCTGCTCGATGAAAGCCAGCACGGCCGCTTCGTCGACGAACAAGGCAAATGTCATGCTGACCGCCATCAGCATCAAGGCGCTGTCCCAGCGATTGAACCGGCCTGTCTCGGCCAGTGCCTCACGGCGCCAGAAAGCCGACAGCCCCATACCCATCGCCGCGTAGAATGAGAACGCTTCCATGGCCGGCGGAAACAGCGGCGACGGCAGCCATGCGGCCACGAACAGCGCCACGAACAGCGGCAGGCCCACGCGGATCAAGGTTTCCCGAACTTGCTTGTCGGGAGGCCGGCGCCCCGAAGGCAACTGACGCCCGGGGCGCCGCTTGTTGAACTGGCGGGAAAACATGGCGGTCATCCGATCCGGGCTAGGCCTCGCCGGCCTCTCCCGACAGATAGGGTCTGGCCGCGGCGAGGGCCGGGCCACATTCGGGAACGGCGCCGGTGACGACGGCCTCGACCGAGTCCAGGCCAACCGCTACCTTTACGGCCGCGCCGACCGCCCACCCCCAATCGCCGCGCACCTTGTCGGCGAGCACGACGGGCGCGGCAGCGAGGCAGCCGCTCAACTGCTCCACGACCGCGGCCGGGGCCTGCGCCGTCTGCAGCGAGTCGCTTATCTTCGCATCGAAAGGCTCGATGATGAAAATCGATACCAGGTACATGACTAGGTCGTTGATCATTGGGGTCTCCGTGGCGTGAACGCCTGGTCAGGCGGCGGACGGCGGCCCTCGCCGGGACGGTTTGTCCAGGTCATGGCGCGTCCGCGATGTTGAAGTCGGCGGGGTCGAGCCCGAGCACGTCGCAAATCCGGATCGCCGCGTTGCGCTCCTCGGCATCAAACCCGCCGTCGGCGGCCGCGATAGCGCAGCACGTCTCCACGAGAAGCGCTGGATAGCGCTGGGCGCCCCGCAACTTGGCGACCGCCTCGAAGGACTCGCGCTCGGCTCGGTCATGGTCGCTGACGAAGCGGTCACTGAGCCCTTCGAATGTCGCCAGCACGTCATCGAGGCCGAATGCGGCGATGGGTTCGAAGCCGCGGATCAGTGCCAGCATGCGGCTGCGCTCGTCCTGCGTCACCCATCCGTCGGCATAGGCCACGATGGCGCAGCCGGCGATGATCCCCTCCATGAGGTGCTCGTTGCGAGCCCTGTGAACCTCCTCGGAAAACTCTTCCCAGGATCGTTTCGAGAACCTTCCGAGTGAACGTCGATATGGCATTGTCAGCCCTTTCTGCTCGTTCGGGGCTCCCTCGCCCCGGGATGGTGTTCGCTCGCGGCCCGGCACCTCACGGCCGTCCTGCCAGGGTGTCGGCGGCAGGCTTGCGGGTGCGCCACAGCGAATAGGCGACGCCCGATGCGAGAATGGCCAGGGTAACGATCAGGGATATGGTCGGCGGGAACTTCTCGATGCCGGCCAGATCGGCGACGAACACCTTGCCGCCGATGAAGATCAGCAATACCGCCAGGGCGGTCTTCAGGTAATGGAAACGGTCAACGATCGCCGCCAGGGCGAAATACAGGGCGCGCAGCCCCAGAATGGCGAAGATGTTCGAGGTGTAGACGATGAACGGATCCGTGGTGATGGCGAAGATCGCCGGTACCGAGTCCACGGCGAAGATGACGTCCGCGATCTCGATCAGGACCAGCGCCATGAACAGAGGCGTGGCGAACCAGACCAGCTTGCCGGTCGCGGGGTGCGGCAACTTGACGAGAAAGCGCTGGCCGTGCAGTTCGTCGGTGACGTTGAACCGCCT
>JBKJNE010000190.1:0-6747 GCA_046596015.1 Alphaproteobacteria bacterium | reverse complement strand
ACTCGCGGTAGGGCCCGCCGAAGGCGCCGATGTCCTGTCCCAGCAGCACGAGCCCGTCGTCGCGAAGCATCTCCTCGCGCAGCGCGCGGGCGATCGCCTCGCGGAAGAACAGTTTGGCGGTCGCCCCGGGTTCAGCCGACATGAAGCAGCACATTCGATGGCTGCGGAAAGGGCGCCGCATCGGCGAACCGGACGGCTTCGGCGACCCGCAGCTCGGCCTCGCGTTCCATGTCCGCCACCGCCCGGGGATCGAGGCTGCCCGAGCGCACCAGCAGATCGGCGTATGCCCGGATCGGGCAGCGCTCGCGAAACGCCGCGACTTCGGCCGCGGGCCTGCTTTCGCGCGACGCGGTCGAATGCGAGGTGAAGCCGTAGGAGAGACATTCCAGGAAGGCGGGGCCGTCGCCCGCCCTGACCTTTGCCGCCAGCGAGGAGGCCGCATCCAGAACGGCGAGCACGTCCATGCCGTCCACCGTCATGCCCGGCATGCCGAACGGCGCGGCCAGGTCCGACAGGCGCCTGGGCGCCAGCGCCGCCTCGCGCGGTGTCGAGACCGAATAGCGGTTGTTGTCGCAGACCAGCAGCAGCGGCAGTTTCCAGATCGCGGCGATGTTCAGCGTTTCATACAGCGCGCCGGCGCCGCATGCGCCGTCGCCGAACATGCAGGCCACCAGCCCGCCGGTTCCCACGGCCTGAAGGCGAAGCGCAACACCGGCCGCGACGGTCAGGTTGCCGCCGACCACCGCATGCGCGCCGAAGAACCCGGCCGAAGGCTGCGCCAGGTGGCCGCGGCCACCGCGTCCCGAGCATGGCCCCGCCTCCTTGCCGAGCAGTTCGGCCAGCACGAGGTTGGGATCGAGCCCACGGGCCAGCGCCGGGCCGATGGAACGGCCGCTGCACAGCAACTGGTCGCCGCGCTCCAGCGCCGCGCAAAGGCCCACCGACACGGCCTCCTGGCCGCTGGACAGCAACTGAAAGCCGTGGTCGTCGCGGTCGAGCAGGCTGCGCTCGAAGGCCCGGATGAGGAGCATGGACCGCAGCAGGCCGGGATCGGGCATGGTCATCCTCGGGCGCTAGGATCGCGCGACGAGGCGGTGCAACCGCCGCGTCAGGCCATCGAGACCGCCATGAAGCCGCCTGGCATTTTCCAGGGGTTCATCGGCGACAAGGTCATCGAGCCCGGCGCCGAGGAGCGCGGCGGCGATGATGTCGCCCGCCGTCTCGGCGCCTTGCGTCCCGGCCAGGGTATAGTCGGTCCGCAACTGCCGGGCGCCAAAATGCGCCAGGGTCCGGTCGATATCGATGACCCCCGCGCCGGTCGCCTGCGACAATTCCGCGGCAAGGAGGTTGAGGCGGCGGATGCGCTCCAGTGTCGCGGCGCGGGACCAGCCTTGCTGCGGATCGGCCGGCGTTGGGACATGCCGGAACACCGTGCAGTAGAACACGGGCCGCGTCGTCGCCGCGGTCACGGCGGCGGCCTGGCGATGCCAACGGGCGGCGACGTCGGCGTAGGGGATGCTGAGCGACGCCGTCTCGTTGAGTAGCGAAACCACGATGACGCCCGGCCCGCCGGCCTCACGCAAGTCCAGGGTTTTCCGCAGGTTCAATGTGATCGCATGGTTGACCCCCGAGGCGGTGCCGAGCCAGTGGGCGAGCTGGCGGGCGGCGGCCTGGAATGGCGGATGCTCGGCCGCAAGCGGCGCAAGGACATCGACAACGATGTTCGCCGCCGTCGCCGTCATGGGCCGTGCCCGCGCCAGAATGCAGCGCCCAGCGGGGCCGAGCCCATGGCGCGCCGCGCCACGTCGTAGTCGAGGCCGTGATCGCCGCGCGCGGCGCGCTCCAGCGCCGGCAGCGACCCGATCCGGTAGGGCTCGGGGATGGGCGACGCCGGCGAAAGGCTGGCCCAGAACACCGAGAGCAGCGCCACGGCCGGGATGGGATGGGCCCCGAGGAACGCGTTTTCCCAGGCGGTGTCGCGCAGCGGATCGCGCCAGCCGCTGCGGTGGGTCATGTGATAGCTGCGGGCGCCGGTCACCGGCATCAGACGGCCGCCCTGCTTGACCAGGCGGAGTGCCAGTTCCCGGTGTTCGTTGATGTCGATCGTCGCGTCGAAACCACCGGCGCGCAGGAAATCGTCGCGCCGCACCGAAAGATTGCTGCCGCATGCGGCGCCCCAGATGACGCCGCAGTCCGGCGTACTCTCCAGCGCCTCCATTTCCAGCTCGTAGAGCCGTCGCGGCCCGGCCCCCGGATAGATGCCGTGCTCGGCCCGCCGGTCGATCGCGGGGAAATCGCCGCGCACCTGGTCCCGGGTCACCCGCATCCGCTCGACTTCCGCCGCCGGCCGGTGGGCGGCCGCATCCACCTGATCGGGCCAGGGCGTGCCGGAGTCGGGATCGCGGAATGCGCGGGTGCAGCGCAGATGCATGGTCTCGCCGCGGCCGACGGCGCCGGGTGACGTAGCATGGAGACCGATATGCCGGGCCAGCGATTCCGGGCCGAAGAGAGTATCCCCATCATGGAACAGCAGCACCTCGCCGCGCGCCGCCCGGGCACCGGCATTGGACGCGGCCGACCGGCCCCTGGCCGATTGATGCCGCACGGCCGCGAGCGGCAGCCTGCCCGACGCTTCGGCGAGCACCGCCGCCGTGTGATCGGACGACCCGTCGTCCACCACGATGATCTCGCAATCCGAGGCCTGGCATTCCAGCGACGCCAAGGTCAGCCGTAGGCGGTCCGCCTCGTCCTTCGAGCGGATGATCACGCTGAGGCATGGTGTCTTCGCGCTCACTGGACAACCCCCAGATCGCTCAGGATCGTCACCACTTCTTCCGCCACGAGCCGGCAGCCTTCCGCGTTCAGGTGCAACGCATCGATCTTGAGGCGGTCGGCGCCGTGCCGCGCGACGATGGCGTCCACGTCGACGATGGATATGCCGGTCTGCTGGGAAAGCTCGATCAGCCCCAGATTGAAGCGTTTGATCCGTGTCGACAGGATGTCGTCCAGGCCGCCATGGCAGTGGACTCGGTCGCCCGGGACGACCGAGGAGACGTTGTAGATCAGGATCGGCGCGTCGGAACGGCTTTGGCATCGCTCGACGATGTCCCTGAAATTTGCCATGGCCGCGACAACGTCGAGCGCGCCGACGGGCTCGAAATGGGCGCGCAGCCATTCCCTGTCCGAAAGCGCGTAGTCTGCCATATCGCCGGGCTGCAGCAGGTAACGGCCGTGTCGATGGCGCAGCAGATTGGTCGCGATGTCGGGCTGGATGGACAGTACGACCGCCTCCGCGCGCGTCTCGAACAGCGCCTGGCTGAACTGCGCCGCAGGCGGATAGGCGCCAAGCGGCAACGGGCGCTGGGCCAAATCGCCGGGCACGCCGCCGTCCGATGCCAGCAGCGCGTCGGACCGGGTCCAGGTTTCGTGGTGAACGCGGACCACCGTTTCGGGAAAGCGGGCGCGAAGAATCTCGTTCGCCCCGTTCCACTGCAGCGTGCCGTTCAGCCGCAGCGAATGAAGCGAGTCCCGGACATCAAGATTGCCCTTAAGAAACAAATTCACTCGGCGCACAGCCAGCCTTTTCTTTCTGGTCCGGAATGAAAATCACAATAGCAAACTCCCCCGCATATACAAAAATCCTGACAATCAAGCGATCGAACCCCGTTAGTATCGGCCGGAGGAGCAATTGCCATCCCGTCCACCAGCCCGGATATTGCCGCGACCATGAATCGTCTGGGAACCGCCGGCGACGCCACGACCCGCACCGTCGAGGAAGCGCGGATCATCGAATTCCTCCTTCTCGGCGGCTGGGCGCACGAGCTTCGCCGCGGCGGGCGGCCGGCGGCCCTCGAGGCAACGCGGACCGCCCTGGCCCGCTGGGTGGACGCGGGGTTGCCGGTTGCCGGGAACGATGGCGGCGCGAGACGCTACGACCCCGTCGAAGTGCTGAACTTCATGAAGTGGGCAGGCCTTCACGAAGGCGATCCGTTCTGGGCGGCACGCTACCTGACCACAGGCCGCGGATTTGTGCTGCGGCAGGATGCCGGCTGGGCGGAGGCGGGCATGCCGGGCGCGCCTGCCCTGCTGCCACCCCGGCACTTCGGCGTCTCGTTCCAGCGCACGTTCAACCTCGCGTCCATCGCGCCGGGAACGCCGATTCGCCTCCGGCTTCCCCTGCCGCTCGAAGGCCCCAGCCTCCATGACCTGCGCATCGACACCGACGAACCTGCGACACCCGTCCGGTTCGGCTTCGCCCCGGGGCGGCTGGAAGCCCGATTGCAGGCGCCGGACGCGCCCCGGATAACCCTGGGCTATCGCGCGGCCTTCACCGCGCGCCCCTATGCCGAAGGGTCCGGGCAGACCGCCGCGCTGGATCCCGAGGACGCGGAGCTCTACACGCGGCCCGTGGAAGGCTTCATCCGGGTCACGCCCCGGGTCGCGGCGCTGGCGAACGAGCTGGCCGAAGATCCTGCGTCGCCTCTGGACGCTGTCCGGGCGTTCTGGGACCACCTGATGGACCGGATGATCTGCGGCGCCGTCCGCTATCACGAGATCGACGCCAGCCGGCCCATGGACTGGTTGCTGGATCACGGCTGGTACGACTGCGAGATCGGCGCGGCGCTGCTGGTGTCGTTGTGCCGTGCGCGCGGCATCCCGGCACGGATCGCCAGCGGCTACATGCTGTACCCTCTGGCTCCAAGCTACCATTTCTGGACGGAAATCTGGCTCGACGGGTGGGTGCCGTTCGATCTGCTGTCGTGGGATCTGTCGAGCGGCGGGCGGGACGCGGCTTGGCGTGGCGTCTTCGCCGGAAGCCTCGACTACCGCATGACGGTGCAGTGCCTGCCTCGGCACTTCGTCGGTCCCATGAGCGTGAAGCTGCCCAGGCGCTGGCATGTCCTGACACAGGCTCTCGAGGATGGCATGCGGATGGGCATCTTCGATATCACGTCGGGCGAACTGGCCTATAGCGACGATATCGCCGTGAGCGCCGGCGATCAGGCGCCCGGCTGAACGAGCGTGAAGGCGGTGCCGTTGAAGCCCTGGACGGCGACCTCGCCCGGGCCGAAGTCGATCTCCGCCAGCCCCTCACGCAGCGCCGTCTCCCGGCGAAGCAGCAGGCCGCGGGACAAAGCGAGTTTGCTGGCCAGCATGCGATGGTGCGCATCGGGCCACGAATTGCGCCCGTGACTCACATAGACATAAAGATGCGGAAATCCGCCCAGCAGCGTGACTTGGCCGGTAGCGAGCAAATCCCGCGCGACCGCTGTGTCCTCGCCCAGACGGGCCTCATTTCCTGTCTCGGGATAGTGGACGCCGCCCGAAAGACGGCACATCAGGCTGCCAGGGAAAGCGCCTGCTTCGGTCGAGTGCCAGTTGGCGCAGTAAAGGGTCCGTTCCTCCGGATAGAACTGCATGACCTCGCGCAGGAACACAGCGTCGCCGTCCTGCAAGGCCTGAAACTGACAGGCGAGACGCTCGGGGTGATAGAGATCGTCGTCATCCCATTGGCAGACGATCCCTCCCCTGGCGACTTCGAGGCTGATGTTGCGCAGCGCGCCGAGCGGCAGCGAGCCGGGTGGCTCCACCACGCGGATGGCGGAGTCTCGCAACGCCGTCACATACTCCCGGATGCGCCGCGCAACCGCGGGTTCGCCACCGTTGAGCACCAGAACGAGTTCCCGGTTGCGATGGGTCTGCCGCTGATAATCCCTGATGCTTCTTGTAAGGAAAGCAAACCGCTCCGACACCGGAAGTGTCACTGCCAGGCAGCTGATCAGCGGTTCTTTCACGAGGCAAGCCCCGCGGATCTTGACGCGCCCGCGCCCAGAAACCACGCAAAATTCTGTGGCCGCTCGCAGATGATGCCAGTGGTTTGTGCCTGGTCGATGGTTGGCGGCTCGGCGCTCATAGTGAATACCATGTGGCGCGCGCCTTGCCGTGCTGCCGCACGCGCCCAGCTGCGACCAGCTCGCGCAGACGCACTTTTAGTGTGTTCCGATTTGCGTCGGTGATTGACGCAAGCTGCGTGATCGTTCAGGCGCTCTTTCGCCCGCAGTGCATCGAGGACCTGGATCGATAGCTCCGGCAAATCGGCCTCGCTGCTCCGAACGATCCGCTCACGGTCCAGTCGCGCCGCAAGGCTAAGCGCCTCCCACCTCCCTTTGAACTCATCGATCTCGGCGACGAGCTTCACGAGGTCGGGGCCGAGTACGAGCTTCGGCTCCCTCATGCCCGGGGCGCCCCTATATCTGATTCCATACCCGATTAGACCCGATTAGTCCCGATTTTCCACCTCGTTTCTACAACCGCCAGCAAGCGAGGAGTCGGGCTCGCGGATGGTTATCGGGTATCTGCGGGTATGGAATTGGGTGCGCGGAAATCCATCCGGTCTTCCAGCCGCGCTGACTGCACCTGGGGCACATAGGACGAATGATTGCGTTGGGGTGCTGGCCTGCGGTCAACGCCTTGTTCCAAAGCAATGCGCTGATGCGAACGCCGAGAGTCACCCAACACCACCTCTCTTACGACAACGAATTTCTGCCGTCGTGGTCTGGGGTGGTCGTGGGCCTGAAATCGCAGATTCGGCGGTAATTGGCGCGCCCGGAGAGATTCGAACTCCCGACCCCCAGATTCGTAGTCTGGTGCTCTATCCAGCTGAGCTACGGGCGCATGCCGCGACCCGCGGGCTGGCCGCGGGAGTGAGCCTGATAGCGTCTGGCGCAGGCCGGCGCAAGCCTTGGC
>JBKJNE010000515.1:0-17011 GCA_046596015.1 Alphaproteobacteria bacterium | reverse complement strand
CACGCGGATCTTCTGCTCCACATGGGCGGTGCTCTCCCAGTTCCATGACCAGTTGCGATACCAGTCGATGGTCGAGGTGAAGCCGGTCCGGCGGTAGGTGTCGATATAGACCTGCCGTTCCGCATCGCTGAGGAAGACGCGGCCGGGGCGCGGGTCAATACGCTTGCGGATGGTGCGGTTGCGGTCTTCCTTGGGCAGCGCCTGGTACTCGGCATAGGTCCGCGTCAGCTTGCGGAACTGGTTGGTGAAGATGGCTTCCACATTGGTCAGCATGGCTTCGTCGGCGCGGCGGGAGTCCTGGAAGTCGCAGATGTACCAGTCGGGTCCCCACGCCTCGCGCATGACCTGCTCGGGATCGCGGCGGCTGCGCGGGAAGAACGGCACGCCGGCGCCGATCACACCGGCGACCCGGCCCGGATGCAGCAGCGCCATCTGCCAGACCATGATGCCGCCCCAGTCGTGGCCGGCGAACACCGCCTTGTCGTGGCCGAAGGCGTCGAGCAGGCCGGCCATGTCGGCGGTCAAATGGTGGATGTCATACTCGCGCACCACGCACGGCTTCTCGGTCTTCCCGTAACCGCGCTGGTCCGGCGCCATGACGTGATAGCCCGCCTCGCCCAGCGCCTTGAGCTGGTGCCGCCAGGCATAGGCCAGCTCGGGCCAGCCATGGGCCAGCACCACCGGCGGACCATCCTTCGGCCCAGCCTCGTAGACCGCCATGCGGATGCCGTTGGTGGTGATGAAAGTCGGTTCCGGAAATTCCGCCGGCATGGTGCTCTCCTCTCCCCAGAGACGGGTATCCTAGCGGCGGCGCGCGTTGACAGTCACGCCTGCATTTTGGCGCGCGTGCATTTGACCCGCGGCCTGCGCTACTCTCGGATCACATCAACCTGGGAGGATCGGATGAAGGCGCTGGCGGCGGTGGTTCGGGAAGCGAAGGGGGACTTCGTCATCGAGGAAGTGGACGTGGACGATCCGCGTCCCGACGAGGTGCTGGTGCGGATCGTCGCCAGCGGTATCTGCCACACCGACATCGCGGTGAAGAACCAGGACATCAGCATCCCGCTGCCCATGGTGCTGGGCCACGAAGGCTCGGGCGTGATCGAGAAGGTCGGCAGCGCGGTGACGCACCTGAAGGCGGGCGACCATGTGGTGCTGAGCGGCGATTCCTGTGGCCATTGCCACAGCTGCCTGGAAGCCAAGACCGCCTATTGCGACGAGTTCGTCGGCCGCAACCTGATGGGCCTGCGCGGCGACGGCACCTCGCCGCTCAACCAGCACGGCAAGCCGTTGCGCGGCCGGTTCGTGGGCCAGTCGTCCTTCGCCACCTATTCGCTGACCCCGGCGCGCAGCGTCAACAAGATCCCGTCCGATTTGCCGCTGGAGCTGATGGGTCCGCTGGGCTGCGGCCTGACGACCGGCGCGGGCACGGTGCTGAACGCGCTGCGGCCGCCGTCGGGATCGTCGGTCGCGGTGTTCGGCGTGGGCACGGTCGGCCTGTCGGCGATCATGGGCGCGCGGCTGGCGGGCTGCGCGAAGATCATCGCCGTCGACGTGCGCCGCTCGCGCCTCGACATGGCGGCCGAGCTGGGCGCGACCCACTGCATCGACGCCAGTTCGCAGAACCCGGTCTCGGAAATCCGCAAGATCACCGGGCGCGGCGCCGATTTCTCGGCCGAATGCTCGGGCGTGCCCGTCGCCGTGCGCCAGGCCGTCGACTGCCTCGCCCGGCCCGGCTGGTGCGCCCAGGTCGGCGCCACGCCCGGCGGTATCGAGCTGCCGTTCAGCATGGACAATATCGGCCTGGGCCGCGGCATCAAGGGCGTGGTGATGGGCGACAGCGTCACCCAGACCTTCGTGCCCTACCTGGCCGAGCTGTGGCGCAACGGCCAGCTTCCCTACGACAAGTTCGTGAAGTATTACGACTTCGCCGACATCAACCAGGCGGTTCACGACAGCGCGGTCACCGGCGAGGTGATCAAGCCGATCTTGCGGATGTAGCGCCACGACACCATCCTCTGACCGCAATCCGTACCTATATCCTGCTAGGTTCATGACGGACCCGCGCCGCACGGAGCGGGTCCATGCGACTTGCCTTATACCTCCAGGGGTATAGACAGGCGGCAACAGGGCAGGACGGGATACCGCGTTGAGCGAGACTCGGCACCATCATCATCCAGCGGACCCTTGCGGGCTCGACGGGCTTGAGCCGGTCCACGGGCGGGAGCCGGTGAAGGATCCGGTGTGCGGCATGACCGTCGAGCCCGCCACGGCGGCGCATTCGGCCGCGCATGCGGGCGCCACGTTCCATTTCTGCTCGGCCCGCTGCAAGGAGCGCTTCGAGGCCGATCCGGAGAAGTACCTGTCGCCTGCGCCCATGCCAGCCGAACCGGCGGACGAGCACGCCGTCTATACCTGCCCGATGCATCCGGAAATCCACCAGGACGGCCCCGGCGACTGCCCGATCTGCGGCATGGCGCTGGAGCCCATGGTTCCGGCGGCGCACACACCGCGCAGCACGGAAATGTCCTACATGGCGCGCCGGTTCTGGCTGGGCCTGGTGCTGACCCTGCCGCTGTTCACCATGGAGATGGGCGGACACCTGCTGGGCTGGCACGACCTGGTGGCCATGCCCACATCGGGCTGGGTCCAGTTCGCGCTGGCGACGCCGGTGGTGTTCTGGTCGGGATGGCCGTTCATCGTGCGCGGCTGGCGGTCGGTGGCCGGCCGGCACCTCAACATGTTCACGCTGATCGCGCTGGGCACGCTGGTCGCCTGGCTCTACAGCACCGTCGCGCTCGTCTTCCCGGACATCTTCCCGGCCACCTTCCGGGACCGGGACGGATCGGTATCGCTCTACTACGAGGCCGCCGCCGTCATCACCGTGCTGGTGCTGATCGGCCAGGTGCTGGAGTTGCGCGCCCGCGAGCGCACGTCGGGCGCGATCCGCGCCCTGCTCGGCCTGTCGCCGCGCACCGCCCGGCGCCTGCTGCCCGATGGCGGCGAGGAAGAGGTCGATATCGCCGAGATCGCCACGGGCGACAGCATCCGCTTGCGGCCCGGCGAGAAGGTGGCGGTCGACGGCGTCGTCACCGAGGGCCGCTCGGCGGTCGACGAATCCATGGTCACCGGCGAATCCCTGCCCGTGACCAAGGAACCGGGCGACAAGGTGATCGGCGGCACCGTCAACCAGAGCGGCGCGCTCACCGTCACCGCGCAAAGCGTCGGCGCGGACACGGTGCTCGCCCGCATCGTCGACATGGTGGCGACCGCCCAGCGCAGCCGCGCGCCGGTGCAGCGCCTCGCCGATTCGGTCGCCGCCTGGTTCGTCCCGGCGGTGATCGGCGTGGCGCTGGCGGCCTTCGCCGCCTGGTCGATCTGGGGGCCGGACCCGCGAGTGCCGAACGGCCTGATTGCCGCCGTCACCGTGCTGATCATCGCCTGCCCCTGCGCGCTGGGCCTCGCCACGCCCATGTCGATCATGGTCGGCATCGGCCGGGGCGCGCAGGCAGGCGTGCTGATCCGCGACGCCGAGGCGCTGGAGCGCATGGAGAAGATCGACACCGTCGTGATCGACAAGACCGGCACGCTCACCGAGGGCCGGCCCGGCGTGACCGCCGTGGTCCCGGCGGGAGGCGTCGAGGAGGGCGAATTGCTGCGGCTCGCCGCCGGCCTGGAGCAGGCCAGCGAGCATCCGCTCGCCCGCGCTATCGTCCGCGCCGCCGAGGAACGCGAGCTCTCGATTCCGGCGGTGACCGATTTCGACAGCCCGGCGGGCAAGGGCGCGCTGGGAACAGTCGAGGGGCGCAAGCTGGCCATCGGCAACGCCGCGTTCCTCGCCGAGCAGGGGGTCGAGACCTCGGGCCTCGCCCATCAGGCCGACCGGCTGCGCGACCACGGCGCGACCGCCGTATTCGTCGCCATCGACGGGCGCATCGCCGGCGTCATCGCCATCGCCGACCGGATCAAGCGCAACGCCAAGGCGGTGGTCGAGGATCTGCACCGGCAGAAGGTGCGCATCGTCATGCTGACCGGCGACAACCTGACCACCGCGCAGGCGGTGGCGGACAGCCTGGGAATCGACGAGGTCCACGCCGAGGTGCTGCCGGGCGACAAGCAGGCGCTGGTCGAAAAGCTGAAGGCGCAAGGCCGGGTGGTCGCCATGGCCGGCGACGGCGTCAACGACGCCCCGGCGCTCGCCGCCGCCGATGTGGGCATCGCCATGGGGTCGGGCACCGACGTGGCCATCGAAAGCGCGGCCATCACGCTGCTGCAGGGCGACCTGTCCGGCATCCTGCGCGCGCGCCGCCTGAGCCGGGCGACCATGCGCAACATCCGCCAGAACCTGTTCCTCGCCTTCGTCTACAACGCGCTCGGCGTGCCCATCGCGGCCGGCGTGCTGTACCCGTATTTCGGCATCGTGCTGACGCCGATCTTCGCCGCCGCCGCCATGTCGCTGTCGTCGGTCAGCGTGATCGGCAACGCGCTGCGGTTGAGACGGGTGGCGCTCTAATCTTCATCGTCATCCCCGATCCCCGCGCACGCGCGGGCGGAAGCCCAGGCACATCAGGCTGGCGGCCACCGCCGCGCCGGCCAGGATCAGGTAGGACACCGCGTAATCGCCGGTGCCTTCGCGCAGCCAGCCGAACAGCACCGGCCCCGCCGCCGCCAGCACGTAGCCGCCGGTCAGGCTCATCGCCGACAGCCGGCGCAGCGCGTCGGGCCGGTCCTCGTAGTCCACCGGCAGCATCAGCGACAGCGGGAACATGGCGCCGGTGGAGAAGCCGACGCACACCATCCACGCCCACGGCGCGGCAAGCGGCGCGAGCGCGAGGCCGGCGCAGCCGACGGCGCCCAGCACCACCGAGCCGACAAGCTGCCAGCGCCGGTCGCCGGCGTGGCGGGCGAACCAGGTGATGGCGAGCGAGGCGGCCATCCCGGCGACGGACAGCACCAGCAGCAGGCCGCCGGTTTCGCCGCTCGACCAGCCGGCCTCGGCATAGGTCGGCGGAATCCATGTCAGCGTGGTGTAGAAAATGGCCGACGACAGCGCGGCGAACAGCGTGATGCGCCAGGCCATCAAGCTGCGCATGGGGAAGCCGAAGCGCGGCCCGGTCCCGTCGCCCGCCTCCTTGCGCGCCCCGACCACCGCAAGCCACAGTGCCGCGGCGATGAAGGCCGGCGCCGCCCACCAGGCGAGCGCGACGGACCATGACACGGACAGTCCCGGCGTCAGCACCGCCGCGACGCCCGCGCCCGCCGTCATGGCGCAGGCCTGGATGGCCATCGCCAGCGCCGCCCTGTCGCCGAAGCGGCGCTTGGCGATCTCGGGCAGCAGGGTCTGAGCCGCGGCGATGCCGATGCCGCACAGGGCCGAGGACAGGTAGATGAACGCGGATGTCTCGACCAGCCGAGCCAGCGTGCCCACGCCGACCAGCAGCACGGACGCCAGCACGAGGCGCTCGCTGCCCTGGCGCGAGGCCAGCATGGCGGCAAAGGCGGGCACGATGCCCATCAGCAGCACGGGAATGGTGGTGATCAGACCGGCGGCGGCGTGGCTGAGGCCGAGGGCGGTGCGGATGGTGTCGAGCAGCGGCGGCACGGAACTGATCGCCGGCCGGAGATTGGCCGACACCGTCACCATCGCGATCATCAGCAGCAGCGTTCCGCCGATCCGGCGCATGCCATCACCCCATTGCTGGAGCGATAGCTAATCCATACAGCCGGAGGCGGATACGGAAAACTCGGCCTCTATCCCCGAACGGGCGGGGCCGCGCTGCCGCCGACAAAGTAGATGATCAGCGCCAGCGCTGCGACCAGCGCGAACAGAAAGAACAGCGCCATCCAGCGCCTGCCGCTGGTCCGCTCATAGAGCTTGCCGCCGCGCGCTTCCTGGCCCGTGAGGACGGGCGGGTTCTCGGGGTGGAGATTGAGGTTGTCCGGTTCCTGGTTCATGCGGCGTAAACGCCAGTGCGCGCGGCATGTTCCTGCGTATCAGGGCTGGAATGGGTTGAGGGTCTCGATGCCGAGCGGTTCGAAGTCATTGATATTGCGCGTCACGACCGTGAGACCGTGCTGGAAGGCCGTGGCCGCGATCAGCCCATCCTCCAGTGTGGCCTTTCCCCTGAACGAGCGCGCCCAGATCCTGAATGTGCCGCCATCCACTGGCAGCACGTTCCATGCGCCATCGAGCTGATCGATCCAGCGTTCGATACTGTCGGCCTTCTCCTGGTCCTGCCGACGGGTCATCTCGGCGCCGGCCTGGAGTTCGCCCAAGGTGACCGCCGACATATGAAGTTGGGCATCGGACACGCCGTCCAGCCATGCCAGCACCGCGCCATGTGGCCGGACGCGGCGTAGTTCGGAGACGACGTTGGTATCGATGAGATACAAGATCAGTCCACCGGCAAAGGTCGGCTCGCCAGCTGTCCACGTTCCGGAAAAACAAGATCCCGCGGCCCGGCGTCCGAGAGCAGCAGCTCCTTGAGTGTCGGCCGGTTGGCGGCCTGAAGGCGGCGCCATTCCTCGATCGGAACAAGCACAGCAGCCTCGACGCCCCGCCTCGTAACGATCTGCGGGCCTTCGTTCAAACTCGCGTCCAGGAACTCGCTGAACCGCGCCTTCGCATCCTGTACCTGCCAAGTGGCCATAGCCATCCTCCTGTCTATGACTAGTCATATAACTAGTCATACTCAAAGGGCAAGGTGGCAGTTTACGAATTCAACGACATCCATCCCTCGTCCGGTTCGAAGCGCGGGCCGTGGCGGCGGACCAGTTCCATCAGCTTGCGGACGATATCCTCGACGCCCTGTCCGCGCGCGTAGTGCATGGGTCCGCCGGTGAACGGCGCGAAGCCGGCACCGAAGATCATGGCGGCGTCGACGGTGCTCTCCTCGGCGACCACGCCCTCGCGCAGGCAGGCGACGCAGGCGTTGAGCATGGGCAGGATGAGACGGTCGGCGGTGTCGGCCGGCGGACTGCCCGCGCGGCCCTTGCGCGGCGTGCCGCCGCTCCAGGAATAGAAGCCCTTGCCCGTCTTCATCCCCAGGTCCTTGCGCGCCACCTTGTCGCGCAGCCGGTCCATGCCCGGCGTCGGCGGGGTGCCCAGCTTCTCCCGCAGCAGGTCGGCAACGGCGAGGCAGATGTCGAGGCCGACCCTGTCGGCCAGCTCCACCGGCCCGACCGGCATGCCGAAGGCTTCCGCCGCCGCGTCGATGGTCGGGCCGCCGATGCCTTCCTTCAGCATGACCATGGCCTCGGCCATGTAGGGCATCAGCGCCCGGTTCACCAGGAAGCCGGGCTCGCTCGCGACCGGCGCCGGGAGCTTGTCGATCTGCCGCACGAAGGCGCGGGCACGGCTGAAGGTGACGTCGAAGATGTCCTCGTGGGCGACGACCTCCACCAGCTCCATCCGCGGCACCGGGTTGAAGAAGTGCAGACCCACCAGCCGGCCCGGATTGCGCAGGTTCTCGCCCAGGTCCCGCAGCGGGATGCTCGAGGTGTTGGTGGCCAGCAGCGCCGACGGCTTCATGCGCGGCTCGATGCTTTCATAGAGCGCCCTCTTCAGCTCCAGCCGCTCGGGCACCGCCTCGATCACCAGATCGGCCTGGGCGATGCCATGGCCGCGCGGATCGGCGATCAGCCGGTCGAGCGCGTCGCGGATGTCGGCAACCTTCATGTGGCGCTTGCGATACAGCTCCCCGGCGCGACGCAGCGCCGCGCCGATCGCCTCGGGGTTCTGGTCGGCCAACGTGACCCTCAGGCCCTTCAGGGCGCACCACGCGGCGATGTCGCCGCCCATGGCGCCGGCGCCAATGACGTGGACGTGGGTCATCGGCTTGCCGGCCTCGCCCATCTTGCGCAGGTTCTCGCGCAGGAAGAACACCCGGATCAGGTTCTGCGCCGTGCGGCCCGCCAGCATTGCGGCGAAGCTCTTGAGCTCCTCGTTACGCATGGCGCCGGGCCGGTCGGAGAACTTCTCCCACAGGTCGATCAGCGCGTATGGCGCCGGATAATGCGCCTCGGGCACGCGCTTGCGCACCTGCGCCCGCATCCGGCTGGCGAGCAACCCGCGCAGCGCGGGCAACCGCTCGACCCTGGCGCGCAGCGTCGGCTGGGGCGGCCTGATCCGGCCGGCGACGGCGGCGGCGACCGCGACGGCCACGTGCCGCTCCTGCGTCACCGCGTCGACGAGCCCGAGCGATTTGGCGCGCCGTGCATCGGCGGTCTTGCCGGTCAGCATCATGGTCATGGCCTCGACCGGCGCGATCAGGCCCACCAAGCGCACCGTGCCGCCAAGCCCCGGATGAAGGCCGAGCAGCACTTCGGGAAAGCCGAACGTGGCGCCGTCGACCGCGATGCGGGTGCGGCACGCGAGCGCCAGCTCCAGCCCGCCGCCGAGGCAATGGCCATGGATGACGGCGACGGTGGGGATGGCGAGCTCCGAGATGGCGTCGAGCACCATGTGGCCCTGCAGCAACTGGCGCTCGGCCTCGTTCGGGTCGATCTGGCCGGCGAACCGACTGACGTCGGCGCCCGCGCAGAAGCCGGCGCGCTTGGCCGAGCGGATGACGATGCCGGCGGGATTTTCCGGCAGCAGGCGGCGCAGGACGTCCGCCAGCTCGTTCAGCACCTCGTCGTCGATGGTGTTGACGGCGGCGCCCATCCTGTCGAACAGCAGCCAGGCGACGCCGTGCCGGTCCCGGCCATAGCGCCAGTGGCGCAGCATGTGGCTCGAGCCCATGTCGAGCCCCAGCTCCAGTTCGCGGGGCGCCAGCGCCGCCAGCACGTTCCTCGAAAGCGGGCGCATGGCTAAATCCTCTCGATCATCATGGCGCCGCCCTGGCCGCCGCCGATGCATTCGGTGGCGATGCCGCGGTGCAGGTCCATCCGGTGCAGCGCGTTCACCAGGTGCAGCACGATGCGGTTGCCGCTGGCGCCGACCGGATGGCCGAGGCTGATGGCGCCGCCGTCCGGGTTGAGGCGGTCGCGCTCGATCCGGCCCAGCGGTCCGTCGAGGCCGAGCACGGTCTCGCAGTAGTCGGCGTCGTTCCAGGCGGCAAGGCACGACAGCACCTGCGCGGCGAATGCCTCGTTCAACTCCCACAGGTCGATGTCGGCCATGCCCAGGCCATGGCGCTTCAGGATTTCGGTCGCGCACAAGGTCGGACCCAGCCCCATGATCGACGGGTCGAGCGCCGACCACTGGCTATCGAGGATCACCGCGCGCGGCTTCAGCCGGTGCTTCTCCAGCGCCGCCTCGGAGGCGAGGATCACCCAGGACGCGCCGTCGGTGATCTGCGACGAGTTGCCCGCCGTGACCTTGCCGTAGGGCGGCTCGAACACCGGCTTCAGCGTGGCGAGCTTTTCCGGCGTGCTGTCGGGCCGGACGCCATCGTCGGCTTCGAACGACGCGCCGTCGCGCGCCATGGCCGGCTCGATCTCGTCCGCCAGCCAGCCGCTGTCCTGCGCCAGCGCCAGCCGGCGATGGCTTTCGGCGGCATAGGCGTCAGAGGCTTCGCGCGATACCCGGAACAGGTGGGCGACGATTTCCGCGGTCTGGCCCATGTTGAGCTCGACCACCGGATCGGTGAGGCCGCGCTCGAGCCCGATGACGGGTTCGAGAAACCGTGGCCGGAACCCGGCCAGCGTTTTCACCCGGGCACCCAAACTCCGCGCCGCCATCAGCGACCCGAACCAGGCCGCCGCGTCCTGCCGGAATACCAGCGGCGCATGGCTGAGGGATTCCGCCCCGCCCGCGAGGATCAGGTCCGCCTGGCCGGCCTGGATGGCGCGGAACGCGCTGTCGATGGACTGCATGCCGGAGCCGCAATTGATCTGCACGGTGTACGCGACCATCGCCGCGCCCATGCCCAGCCGGAGCGCCGCGACCCGCGCCGGGTTCATTTCGTCGGCGATGACGTTGACGCAGCCCAGGATCACCTGGTCGAAAGCGTCACGCGGCATGTCCTGCCGGTCGAGCAGCGGGCGTCCGCACTGCACGGCCAGGTCGACGGGGGTGAACGGTCCCGGCCTGCCGCGCGCCTTCAGGAACGGCGTGCGCGCGCCGTCGACGATGTAGACCGGCCGTCCACTCGCGGCCTGAAATTCCGCGGATTTCTCGATGTCAGCCCTCCCTCGACCTGAATGCCGGCACGAACGCCGCCCCGGCGGCCTTGTTCCGGGCTCGGCGGCGTCCATATGAGGCAAGAAGTAGGGGCAAGTGTGGCCGTTATCGGGGGGAACCTGTGGCGGCTCCAAGACGTTTCATCGATCTCACGCCGGAGCCCGCGCTGGTTTCGGACAGCAGGGGAAACCGCCGTGACCGCCCAGCCGCCGACGGCGTCGGCCAACCAGCCGGCCGTTCATCCATCGCGCGACAGCCTGCGCGGCGCGTATGCGCGCGTCCGGGGTACCACCATTGCGCTCGCCGCGCCGCTCGCGGCCGAGGATCAGGTGATCCAGAGCATGCCGGACACCAGCCCGACCAAATGGCATCTGGCGCATACCACCTGGTTCTTCGAGACCTTCCTGCTGAAGCCTAATTTGCCCGGCTACCGGCCGCTGAACGACGCCTATGACCGCCTGTTCAACTCCTACTACCAGCAGATCGGCTCGCCCTTCCCCCGCCCCCACCGTGGCCTGCTATCGCGCCCCACGGTCGAGGAAGTCCTGGATTACCGGGCGTATGTGGATGCAGCCATGGCATCGCTCCTCGAACATCTCGACCCGTCGCTGGCGCCGCTGGTCGAGGTGGGCCTCAACCACGAGCAGCAGCACCAGGAGCTGCTGGTGACCGACATCAAACACGCGCTGTCGCTCAACCCGCTGGACCCGGCGCCTTATGGTGCGCGCGAACACACGAACGCCGAAGCCCCGGCGCTGACCTGGCAGCCCTTCGCGGGCGGCCTGCGCGAGATCGGCCATGACGGCAGCGGCTTCTGCTTCGACAACGAAGGCCCGCGCCACCGCCATCATCTGGAGCCGTTTGCGCTGGCGTCGCGGCCCGTGACAAACGGCGAATATCTGGCCTTCATGGAAGCGGGCGGCTACCGCGATCCGGCGCTGTGGCTGGCCGAAGGCTGGACCATCGTCGGCGAGCGCGGCTGGTGCGCGCCGCTCTATTGGGACCAGCGCGACGGCGTCTGGACACACTACACGCTGCATGGCCGCGAGACGGTCGATCCGGCAGAACCGGTCAGCCACGTCAGCTACTACGAGGCGGCGGCTTATGCGGCATGGGCCGGACACCGCCTGCCGACCGAGGCGGAATGGGAAACGGCGGCCCGGGGTTTGCCGGTCGACGGCAAATTCCTCGACCTCTCCTGTCTCGAGCCCTGCGCCGGCGGTGGCGAAGGCCTGCGCCAGATGTTCGGCGACGTCTGGGAATGGACTATGAGCGCCTATGCGCCCTATCCGCGCTATAAGCCGGCCGAGGGCGCCATCGGCGAATACAACGGCAAGTTCATGAGCAACCAGATGGTGCTGCGCGGCGGTAGCTGCGCCACACCAGCAGGCCATGTGCGCGCCACCTACCGCAATTTCTTTCCTCCCGACGCCCGCTGGCAGTTTTCGGGAATCCGGCTGGCAAAGGACGAATGATCATGGACAAGACCGCCTTCGACGGCGCCGCTCCCGAGCAGGTCGTCGGTTCCTCGCCCTGCGGCGGCCCCGCGTTCCTGCTGGACCGGCATCCGCCGAAGGACGACTTCGCCGCCGACGTGCTGGAAGGCCTGTCGAAGCCGCAGAAGCAGATCCCGCCGAAATATTTCTACGACGCGCGCGGCTCGGACCTGTTCGAGCGCATCTGCCGGACGCCGGAATATTACGTCACCCGCACCGAGCTGAAGCTGCTGTCCGAGATCGGCCCCGACATCGCCGACATCGCCGGCCACGACGTGACGGTGATCGAATTCGGCAGCGGCTCGGACGCCAAGATCAGGCGGCTGCTCGACGCGCTGCCCAGCCCTTGCGCCTATGTGGCCATCGACATCAGCCGCGCCGCGCTGGAGCCCGCCATCGAAGACCTGTCCCGCGACTATGCCGATCTCACGGTGGGCGGGATCGTCGCCGATTTCAGCACCCCGGTCGAGTTGCCGCCCGAGGCGCTGTGCGGCGGCAAGAAGCTGGCGTTCTTCCCGGGCTCGACCATCGGCAACATGGAACGCGGCCGCGCGCGCCAGTTCCTCGCCGACGTGCGCGCCATGCTGGCACAAGGCGACGGCTTCCTGGTCGGCGTCGACCTGCGCAAGGGCCGCGATATCCTGGACCCGGCCTACAACGACGAGGAGGGCGTGACCGCCGCGTTCAACCTGAACGTGCTGCGGCGGATCAACCGCGAGCTGGGCGGCACCATCGACCTGGGGAAATTCCGCCACCTGGCGTTCTACAACGAGGTGGACGGCCGCATCGAGATGCACCTGCAATCCACCGCCGACCAGCGGTTCGAGGTGGCGGGCGAGCAGATCGCCATGGCCCGCGGCGAGACCATCCACACCGAGAATTCCTACAAATACTCGGTGCCCGAATTCGTCCTGGCCGCCGAGAGCGCCGGCTTCCGGGTGATGCGGACCTGGAAGGACCGCAAGTCGCTGTTCAGCATCCACTACCTGGCCGCGATCTGAGGAACAAAGCGGACGGCTTACCGGCTTACTTCGGTGCCGCCGGCTTGGCCGGGGTGGCCGCCGGCTTGGCGACTTGCAGCACGCCGCAGGCGATGCGGCCGCCGGAATTGCCCGAGGGATCGGTCTTGTAGTCATCCGGCCCCGCATGGACCACGAAGGACGCGCCGTCCTGGTCGTGGAGATTGATGGGGCTGCCCGGGGTCAGCGACACGCCGGTCAGAAACAGGTCGACATTGAGCGTGCCGGAGGCGGGCACATCGATGTTCGGCAGGTCGCCGGCATGACGCCCGGTTTCGGCGAGGATGCCGTGCCTGGTGTGGCCCGGATTGAAGTGGCCGCCCGCGGTGGCGAAGTCGCCCTTGCAGATGCCCTTGTCGTGGATGTGAAAGCCGTGCACGCCCGGCGGCAGGCCGGCGAACTTGCCGGTCATGGCGATGCCGGATTCGCCCGACGTCAGCGTGAGGGTGCCGACGGTCTTGCCCTTCTTGTCCTTGAGCAAAACCGTGCCGCCCGCCGGGGCCGGCTTGCTCCATTCGCTGCCCGGCCTGGGCTTCGGGGCCGCGGGCTGCTGGGCCGAGGCCGGGGCGGCGACCGCCATCACCAAGCCCGCGATGCCGGCCGTTCCGGCGATTGTCTTCCAGTTCATCATCTCGTCTCTCCATTTCTCCGGCGGCGCGGTCGGGCCGCCATCTTGTAGATCAGGTCTCGCGGCGATCTTCGCCAGTGGCGTCATCGGCTACCACATTCCGGGGGAAAGGGTCGATGACACCGCTGGCGGCACGCGTGGCGCTCCAGGCATACTACCATCCGCCGGACAAACGCCCATGCCGGCGCCGTGTTCCGCCGCGCTGCCGTTGCCGGCGCGACCGAATCGGCGTTCAATCGGCATGCGCCGCGTCGGCGTTCCCGGAGGGGGCCGAGGAACATGCTACAGGGTCTGCGCAGGATGGCGTCGCGCCTGTCGATGACGCTGCAGGGATTCCAGCAGCCGCCCGAGGACGAGAAGGAGGACGTCCCGCCCATCGTCCACCGGATGATCCGGTTCCGCGACATGGACACGCGGCTGCGGGCGATCACCGGCCTGGTGTTCGCCGAGATGATCGCCGCGGTCGTGGCCATCGTCACCTCGAAGATGGATCTGCCCATGATCGACGTGGTGCGGCCGCGCTTCGAGCTGGGCACCGGCAGCGGCGGCCTGCTGACGGCGCACATGGCCCGCGACCTGACCGTGCCGATGATCAGCTACGCCGTCGCCTATCTGTGTGCGTTCTCCGGGCTGGTGCTGCTGACCATCGGCATCGTCGGCGCCCACAAGCTGGGTCGGGTGCTGGTGATCGGCGTGCTCGCGCTGGTGTTCCTGCTCGGCGTGCCGACCTTCAGCGACTCGCCGGGCGACGCCTGGCTGTTCCTCGCCCTGGTGTTCATGTGGTGCCTGCTGGCGGCCGGCCTGCCGGCGCTCTACCGGGCGCGCTACAGCCCGGAGCGGCGGAAGATGTGGGTGCTGGTGCTGCTGATCGCCGTCGGCATCGCACCCATCGCGCTGGTGTTCGGCGTCAACGCGGCGGCGTTTTCCGAGTTGCTCTACGCGCTGCGCATTCCGCTGATCTTCGTGTTCCTGCTGTCGGGCACCGACTGGGCCGAGATCAGCGACGAGGTGCTGCGGGCCTCGACCCGCAAGCTCAAGGTCGGCGACAGCATGCCGGTGCTGTTCGCGTTCAACGCCCTGGCGGCCGTCTTCATGGGCGTCGAGACGCTGCGGGTCGCGGGCGACGGCGTGATGCTGACGATCATCCCGGGCGCTCTCGCCGCCGGCGCGCTCCGGGTCACCCTGCGCGCCGCGCGGTTCGAGGGGCAGTGGCCGATCCGGTTCCCCTGGGCGCTGCTGGCGCTGGCGGTGCTGGCCTATTTCCTGCCCACCTACTTCATGGTGTACAACGGCCACGACCGGCTGCTCTTCCTGGTCACCGCGGTCATCACCATCGCCTCGGGCACGCTGCTGTGCGCCTGCGGCCGGCTGCCCCCGCTCGCCTGGATGATGCCGCCGCTGCTGTTCGCCTTCATTCTCGGGTTGTATCTGTGCTTCATCTGGGCGCCGGGCTTCGGCAACAGTCTGGTGTTCACCAGCGGCTTCAGCTCCAACCTGTTCTTCTGCACCTTCATCGGCACCTTCGTGGTGCTCGCCTGGGCGTGGCGGCGGCGCTGGGAGATGGACGTGCGGCGCCCGCTCCTGCTCTTGCTGCTGATGAACTTCGGCATCCTGCTGCTGCAACTGCTGGACGGCTTCGTCTACGAGTGGCTGCGCGGCACCGCAGAATCCGGCGTCACGGCCGCGGCCATCATCGTCTTCGTCGCCATCCTGTGGGACATCCTGATGTCGGGCGACGACATCACCAACGTGGACGGCAAGCTGTTCCCGCGCCGCAGCCGGGTGTCGCTGTTCTTCTCCTATGTGATGCTGGCAGTGGCCATCGTGGTGTTCTGGGGCAGCATGCAGGGCACCCGGGACTACATGGCGCACGCGCGCAACCTGGCCGACACCGACCAGCTGGTGGAGCTGGGCATCAAGATCCTCGGGCCGACGACGCTGCTGAGCCTGCTGGTGCTGCGCTGGGGGCGCTGGAACGCCCAGCGCAAGGCGGCCGAGGCGCGCCGGCTGGCCGGACCCTATGCCGGACTGGCGGCGGCGTGAGCGCCTATCGGTCGGGGCGGTGGAACAGCATCATGCCGCCGATCGCCAGCAGCGATCCGCCGGCGCCGGCCATGCCGCCGATGACGAATCCCGGCAGGTTCGAGTCCGCCAGGTAGAAGGTCAGGCCGATGATGACAAGGCCGAGCGCCGCCAGCGCGGCATAGATGCGCTTCTGCAGCGGCGTGAGCGGTCGGGATTTGCGAGGCCCGGGCGCAAGGGTCTCGGGCGCAGGCGGCGCGGGTTCGTCCATGACATGGCTCCCGTGGCTGACTTCGTCTGACGCCGGATCATAGCCCAGTCCCTCCTCGCGCGGGAAGCCCCCATGCCTGGGGCAAAGGCTTGACGGTGCGGTCAGTCCGCCAAGCGGGCTTCGCGCGACCAGATGCGCAGCGATTTCGCCGCCTCGACGAACGGCTTGGCGCCGCCCCGGTTGCTGAGCGAGACGATGCCGTCCTCACCGGGCGTGACGCCGGCGGCGTCGAGCAGCGGAGCCGCGTCGGTTACATGGCCGATGACCTTGAGATGCCGGTAGGCATCGGAGACGAAGTCCCTGGCGTCCGGATTCTTCGACAGCCTCTCCGCCCCGGCGCGCGTGACCACCAGCGCGACGGCGTCGAACAGCACCGATGGCGAGCCGGCGAGCTGTCCCTGCGCGTTGTGCGGACCGCCGACCTTGGGCGCGATCACCATCAGCGTCGCGCCTTCGGCCTCGACAGCCCTGCGCAGCGCCGTGACGGTGCCGGCGTCCATGTCGTCGGTGACGAGGCAGGCGACGGTGCGGCCCGAGATGGTCTTGGGCGCCTTGGCGATGATGCCGAGCGGCGGCGACGGCGGCAGGTCGATCGGCATGACCGCCGTCTCGGCCGGTTTCGGCACAGCCATGCCGAGGCCGGCGGCGACCTTCCTGGCCAGATCCGGGTCCACATGCACCAGATGGCCCAGCACCCGTTCGCGGATCGCCGGAGTCTCCACCTTCGACAGCTCGAAGGTGTAGGCCGAGGCGATATGCCCCTGCTCGGTCGCGGTCTGACTGCGGTAGAACAGGCGCGCCTGCGAATAGTGGTCGGCGAAGGATTCAGCCCTGACCCGCAGCTTGTCGCCGCCGCCTTCATGCCCCGGGAAGGTGGTGTAGCCCTTCCGCGGGCTTTCGCGCGGCGTATCGACGCCCAAGGTATTGGGTTCGTAGTTGACCCGGCCCTTCACCACGGTCTGGCGCATGTGGCCGTCGCGCTGGAAGTTCTGCATGGGACAGATCGGCTGGTTGATCGGGATCTCGTGGAAGTTGGGGCCGCCCAGCCGCTTGAGCTGGGTGTCCAGGTACGAGAACAGCCGGCCCTGCAACAGCGGGTCGTTGGAGAAGTCGATGCCGGGGACGATGTTGGCCGGGCAAAAGGCGACCTGCTCGGTCTGCGCGAAGAAGTTGTCCGGGTTCCGGTCGAGCACCAGCCTTCCGACCATGGTCAGCGGCACCACTTCCTCCGGGATGATTTTCGTCGGATCGAGCACATCGAAGTCGAAGCCGTTGGCCTCTTCCTCGGTGAACAGCTGCAGGCCCAACTCCCATTCCGGATGGTCGCCGCGCTCGATGGCGTCCCACAGGTCGCGGCGGTGATAGTCGAAATCGGCGCCGTAGATCTTCACCGACTCGTTCCAGACCAGCGACTGCATGCCCTGCCTGGGCCGCCAGTGGAACTTGACG
>JBKJNE010000468.1:0-2573 GCA_046596015.1 Alphaproteobacteria bacterium | reverse complement strand
CTGGGTGGCTGCGAAGCCGCTGACCGCGCTCGGGGGCGCGTTGCTGGTCGGCGCCGTCGCCTCGCTGATCTTCTTCAACCGGCCGAGGCGGCGCGACTAGCGCTTTAAAGACCCCATCAGGCCGCGCAGCAGCGCCCGGCCGATTTCCCTGCCCACCGACGACGCGATCGACTTGGCGAAGGTTTCGCCGACGCCCTGGCGCTGGCGGATCGACGGTGCGCGCGGTGCCGGACGCGGCGGCGGCTCGTCGCGCGGCGGCGGGCCGTCGTCCCGCCCGCCTCCACCCCACGGCCCCTGCCGTTGCTGCTGCTCCTGTTGCCGGCGCGGCTCGACCCGCTGGGTCAGGCGCTCATAGGCGGATTCCCGGTCGCGCATGGTGTCATACCGGCCCGACATGGCGCTGGCGCTCATCACCTGCTGGCGCTCCTGCGGGCTGACGGGCCCGAGCCGCGACTGTGGCGGCCGGATCAGCGCCCGGTCGACCATGGTGGGCACGCCCTTGTCGTCGAGGGTCGAGACCAGCGCCTCGCCTACCGCGAGTTCGGTGATCACCTGGCTGGTGTCGAACGCCGGATTCTGCCGGAAGGTCTGCGCCGCGGTGCGCACCGCCGCCTGGTCGCGCGGCGTGAACGCGCGCAGCGCATGCTGGATGCGGTTGCCGAGCTGGCCCAGCACGTCGTCCGGGATGTCGTCCGGGCTCTGGGTGATGAAATAGACGCCGACGCCCTTCGAGCGCACCAGCCGCACCACCTGCGTCACCTTGTCGATCAGCGCCTTGGGCGTGTCCTTGAACAGCAGGTGCGCCTCGTCGAAGAAGAACACCAGCGTCGGCTTATCCGGGTCGCCTACCTCGGGCAGATCCTCGAACAGCTCGGACAGCAGCCACAGCAGGAAGGTGGCGTAGGTCTTCGGCGACTGGATCAGCTTGTCGGCCGCCAGGATGTTGATAATGCCGCGCCCGTCCGGCCCGTGCGCCAGGAAATCCCGCAACTCCAGCGCCGGCTCGCCGAAGAAGCCTTCGGCGCCCTCGTTCTCCAGCGTCAGCAGCGCGCGCTGGATGGAGCCGATGGAGGCCTTCGAGACATTGCCATAGGCGTTGGTGAGCTGCGCCGCGTTCTCGCCGATATGGCTCAGCATGGCGCGCAGGTCCTTGAGGTCGAGCAGCAACAGGCCCTGCTCGTCCGCGACGCGGAAGGCGATGTTGAGCACGCCTTCCTGCACGTCGTTGAGCGCCAGCATCTGGCTGAGCAGCAGCGGACCCATCTCGGACACCGTCGTGCGCACCGGATGGCCCTGCTGGCCGAACAAGTCCCAGAACGCCACCGGGAACGCCTCGAACCCGTAGTCGTCGAGGCCGATCTGCGCTGCCCGCTTGAGCAGGAAATCCTTCGGCGCGCCGGCCTGGCAGATGCCCGACAGGTCGCCCTTGGCGTCGGCCATGAACACCGGAACGCCGGCGCGGGAGAATCCCTCGGCCAGGATCTGCAGCGACACGGTCTTGCCCGTGCCGGTCGCCCCGGCGATCAGGCCGTGCCGGTTGCCGCGCTTCAGGCTGAGATACTGGGGCGACGCCCCGGTGCCGAGATAGATGCTGTCCGGTTTGAGCAGGGTCATGGCTTCATTGCTCCTTGCAGACGCTTTTGGCGGTGTATGGAACCGCATACATGCGGCCCTGGATCACCCCGGCGCGCGACGACAGATAGGGGCCGGGCTTGGCCGGGTTGTAGCGTAGCGGGCTGGGCAGGGTCACGGCGAGCAGCGCCGCCTGCCGCGCGCTCAGTTTCGCCGCCGGTACGCCGAAATAGTGCCGGGCCGCCGCTTCGGCGCCGTAGATGCCCTTGCCCCATTCGGCGACGTTCAGATACAGCTCCAGGATACGCTCCTTCGGCAGCAGGAACTCCAGCCAGACCGTCAGGTAAGCCTCGATGCCCTTGCGGATGTAGGATCGGGCCGGCCAAAGGAACAGGTTCTTGGCCGTCTGCATGGAGATGGTGCTGCCGCCCCTCGAGCGCTTTCCCCGCTGCAGCTTGTCGACGTTCTCCTCCAGCGCGTCCCAGTCGAAGCCGTCATGGATGCAGAACTTGGCGTCCTCGGATGCCAGCACCGCGCGCTGGAGGTTGGACGAGATGCGGCCGATGGAGGTCCAGTCCTTGTCGATGCCATAGCCCTCGACCAGTCGGATCAGCATCAGCGGCGTGAAGGGCGGCGGCACGAAGCGGTAGGCGAGAAGGATGACCGGCGGCGCCAGCAGCAGGAACGCCACCAGCATCCCGAGCAGGCGCATAATCCGCCGGCCCACGCCGCGCTTGGCCTTCTTCGCTATGGCTGAATCCTCCCGGTGGCGCGCATTTTCCCGTCAGCATACGGGCAAGCGCGCAGCCCCACTAGCGCGATGAGCCGAACATGGAGCGGATCGCCGCGACGACCGCCTCCGGTTCCTCGTAGTGACCGAAATGGCCGCCGGTCGGATGGGCCGTGACCTGCTTGAGGTTATAAACTTTCGCCCGCTCGCTGCCGGTGAAGGCGGCGACGGAGTCCGTCACGGCGGGATCCTTCTCGCCGCCCAGGAAGGT
>JBKJNE010000381.1:0-4119 GCA_046596015.1 Alphaproteobacteria bacterium | reverse complement strand
CTTCGGTTCGACGACCGTAAAGCCGGCCTGGCGCAGCAGGCTGACCGGCTGGCGCGTAACCTTCTGGCCGTGCTGCAGCGAGCACGCCGACTGATAGGCCACGCGCAGGCCCGGCGGCGCCTCGACAGGTGTCAAGCCTTCAACGGCGAGGAATTCCGACACGTCGCGGGTCAATGCGGCGATGCGCTCGCCGCGCGCCGCCCAGGCCGGGTCGCCCGCCAGCACGAAGCCGTAGTCCTTCAGCATGGTGCCGCATCCCGAGGCGTTGGCGATGATGGCGTCGAGCCCCTCGCCGTCCAGCTCCTTCTCCCAGGCCGCGACGTTGGCCTTCGCCCGCTGCAGGGTCGGCGCTTCCTGGCCGAGATGATGGGTGATGGCGCCGCAGCAATAGGCCTCGTGCAGGATCACCACCTCGCAGCCGTGGCGGGTCAGCAGCCGCACGGTCGCGTCGTTGATCTCCGGGCCGACGGCCTGCTGGACGCAGCCGATCAGCAGGCCGACACGGGCGCGCCGTTCGCCCTGCGCCGCCACGCGCCGATCATGGTCGAGCGGCGCGCCGATGGGGCCATCGGGCGCGGTCAGCACCATGGCGCGCAGCCGCTTCGGCAGCAGGTCGGCCATCGGCCGCGCCAGCTTCGCCAGCCGCAGCGCCCAGCCGAACAGGCCGGGGCGCGGCAGCAGCCAGCCCAGCATCAGGCGGGTCAGCCGGTCGGGCAGCGGCCTCCTATAGGTGTTCTCGATATGCGCCCGGGCGGTGTCGATCAGGTGCATGTAGTTGACGCCCGACGGGCAGCCGGCCTGGCACGAGAGGCAGGACAGGCAGCGGTCCACATGCAGCACGGTGTTCGCATCGGCGGGCTTGCCGCCTTCCAGCATCTCCTTGATCAGGTAGATGCGGCCGCGCGGACTGTCCAGTTCGTCGCCGAGCAGCGTGTAGGTCGGGCATTGCGGCAGGCAGAACCCGCAGTGGACACAGGTGCGCAGCGCCGTCTCGGCCTCCCGCAGATGCGGGTCCGCCATCTGTTCGTCGGAAAAGAGTGTCCGCATCAGGCCGCGCCGGGCAGTGAAACAGCTCCCATCCGGCCGGGGTTGAAGATGCCGCTGGGATCGAACCCAGCCTTAACACGCGCGGACAGTTTGGCAAGCCCTTCCGCCTGCGGCTGGAACACCGCTTCCTCGCGGCGCACATAGTCGGGCGCGCGGACCAGCAGGGCGTGGCCACCCTCGGTCATGGCGGCGCGGATGCGGGCAGCCTGCCCGGGCGCCGCCGATTCGTAACCCAGCCAGACCAGGCCGCCGGCCCAGTCCATCAGCCAGGAATCGGCGCCCGAGGCCGCCACGACGGCAGCGCCATTGGTCGGCGGCACGGAGACACGCCAGACCATCTGGTGATCGGGCGGCAGCAGCCAGGCGTCGCGCATCTCGGACCAGAAGCGGCGGGAGTTCATACTGTGCAGCTCGTCGAGCGGCCCGAACGGCGCCAGCAGTTTCTTCAGCGCCTCCATGCGGTGCGTGACCGACACCCCATGGCCTTCGACCCGGATGGCGGTGATCGCCCGGTCGGCCCGGCCCACATAGGATACCTGCGATCGCGCCGCCTCGGCGGCGGGCACATGGGCGAGGCCCGACACCTCGAACGGGCTGTTGGCGGCCGCGGTCAGCGCCTCGACGGCGCGCTCCGGCTTCAGGCCCTGGATCAGCAGCGTGTAGGTCTTCTCCGGCGCGGGCAGCACCTTCAGGGTGATCTCGGTGAACGCGCCCAGTGTGCCGTAGGCGCCGGTCATCAGCTTGTGCAGGTCGTAGCCGGTGACGTTCTTCACCACCCGGCCACCGGACTTGAAGCATTCGCCGCGGCCGTTGACGGCGTGCGCCCCCAGCACAAAGTCCCGCGCCGCGCCCGCCTTCACCCGGCGCGGGCCGGAGCTGCCGACCGAGATGGCGCCGCCGATGGTGCCAGGCTTGCTCTCACCCGCCAGCAGCCAGCCCCAGTCCAGCGGCTCGAAGGCCAGCATCTGGTTACGTTCGGCCAGCATCCGGTTGACCTGCTCCAGCGGCGTGCCCGGCCGGACGGAGATCACCAGTTCCTCCGGCTCGTAGAACACCACGCCGGCAATGCCCGACAGATCAACCCTGGCGGGCGTCCCGTGGCCGTCGATGGCGACCGGGCATCCCAGCCCGCGCTTGGTGCCGCTGCCGACCAGTTCGAGCGGCCGCGCCTCGGCCGACGCCCAGGAAACAAGCTCGGCCAGTTCCTTCTCGTCGGTAGGTTTGTATGTGCTCGTCATGCCCCGATAAGACCGCGTTTTGCCGCACTGCACAAGACAAAGCATGCCGAAAACTGCAGTAGATAATCTTACAGTCCGGCGGAACTGTACGGTAATATCAAAGTCTTACAAATGGGTTACGAAGTGTTTGTAATCTTCTGTTTCAGAACCGTGGCAGTTCCGGGAATGCCGTTCTTCCCTTGTGAACGTGCATTGCACCCAATTCCGCGCAGCGGTGCAGCGTGGGGAAAACCTTGCCCGGATTAAGGTGCTGTCCCGGGTCGAACGCGCATTTCAGCCGCTGCTGCTGCTGCATGTCCACGTCGGTGAACATTTCCGGCATCAGGTCGCGCTTTTCGGTGCCGACGCCGTGCTCGCCGGTCAGCACGCCGCCGACCGAGACGCACAGCCGCAATATGTCGTGGCCGAGATGCTCGGCCGCCTCCATCTCACCGGGCACGTTGGCGTCGTAGAGGATCAGCGGGTGCAGGTTGCCGTCGCCCACATGGAACACGTTGGCGATGGTCAGCCCAGAGGCGCGCGACATCTCGCCGATCCGCGCCAGCACGGGCGCCAGCTTGTTGCGCGGGATGGTGCCGTCGAGCACGTAATAGTCGGGCTTCATCTTCGCCGCCGCCGGGAACGCCGACTTGCGGCCCAGCCAGAACAGCAGCCGCTCCTCCTCGGACCGGGAGGCGCGCACGCCGATCGCGCCGTTCCGCGTCGCGATGGCGGTCACCCGCTCGATCAGGTAGTCGACCTCGGCGGCCGGGCCGTCCAGCTCGCAGATCAGGATGGCGGCGGCGTCCGCGGGATAGCCCGGCGAGCAATATTCCTCGACCGCGTCGATGGTGATGCGGTCCATCATCTCCATGCCGGCCGGGATGATGCCCGAGGCGATGACGTCGGCGACGCAGGCGCCGCCCGCCTCGATGCTGTCGAACGACACCAGCAGGGCGCGCACCGTCTCGGGCTTTGGCAGGATGCGGACGGTGACCTCGGTGATCACGCCCAGCAGGCCTTCCGAGCCGGTGATGATGCTCAGCAGGTCGTAGTGTTCCGGGTCCAGGTGCTTGCCGCCGACGCGCAGAATCTCGCCGTCCATGGTCACCAGCTCGACGCCCAGGATGTTGTTCACCGTCAGGCCGTATTTCAGGCAGTGCACGCCGCCCGAGTTCTGCGCCACGTTGCCGCCGATGGTGCAGGCGATCTGGCTGGACGGATCGGGCGCGTAATAGAACCCGTCATCCTCCACCGCCCTGGTGATGCCGAGGTTGGTCACGCCCGGCTGGGCGACGACGACCCGGTTGGCGTAGTCGACGTCGAGGATGCGGTTCAACTTGGTCATGGCGAGCAGCACGCCGCCCGGCACCGGCGTCGCCCCGCCTGAAAGTCCGGTCCCCGCCCCGCGCGGCACTACCGGCACGCCGAACTCGCGGCACAGCTTCAGCACCTCGGCGACCTGCGCCACGGTTTCCGGCAGCACGACGATGCCGGGCATCTGCCGGTGCATGGTCTGCGCATCGGTCTCGAACGGCTTGCGGGAAATGGCGTCGGTGACGACGCACTCCGGCGGCAGCACCTGGCGGAAGCGCACCGCGAGCGCGGACAGGTCGGGAGCGATGGGTTCGGCCATTGAGACGTTCATGGGCCGCACTATACTCCCGTCCCAGCCGTAAGGAACGACGCATGACGGAGATGACGACACACAAGGGCGGCTGCCACTGCGGCGCGGTGGCGTTCGAGGTGGACGCGCCCGCCGAAGTGACGGTGCAGGACTGCAACTGCTCGCTGTGCCGGATGAGCGGCTTCTGGCACCTGATCGTGCCGTCATCGCGTTTCCGCCTGCTTTCCG
>JBKJNE010000278.1:0-9158 GCA_046596015.1 Alphaproteobacteria bacterium | reverse complement strand
GCATGCCACAGACCGAGGTGCCGCTGGCACTGCTGTTCTTCAACGTGGGTGTCGAGGCCGGCCAACTGATGTTCATCGGCGCGCTGCTCCTAGCCATGCTGGGCCTGCGACAGGTGTTCGGCAAAACACGTATTGCGCCCACGGTGCTGGCGTCGAGGATGGAGAAGCCGGTGGCCTATGTGGTCGGCTCGCTGGCGGCGTTCTGGATGATCGAACGGCTGTGGACGTTCGTTCCCTCAGCCTGAGCGAGAATCCCGCTTGCCATGCGAAGCGGCGGGTGCTGAAGATGTCCGCCTACACCCGGTCGGGCCATCCACGATACGCGGCTCGGTCCGGGTGAAATTTTAGATGAAGCACAAACCTGGCCGAAAAGGCCGGGAAAACGGGGAAGACGAGATGAAGTTCAACGGTATCCTGGCCGGCATCGCGCTGGCCGGCGCGACCATGGCGGCGGTCTCGGGACAGGCGTCGGCGGCGATGGACACGCCTGCTCCGGCTCCCGCCGAGGCGCCCAAGGACCAGTTCGAACCGCCGGCGGCGGGCGGCGAGACCTCGGCCGATCAGGCCTACCGGCGCGGCGGCGACTTCGCCGAGCTGGACGCGGCGACCGCGGGCAAGGGCGGCGAGGTCTATACCGGCCTGTGCGGGAGCTGCCACGAAAAGGGCCTGAACCGCGCCCCGCAGCGCGCCATGCTGTCGCTGATGACGCCGGAATCCGTCTACCGCGCCATGACGACGGGCGTGATGAAAGAACAGGCCGACGCCGCCGAGCTGACCGACGATGACAAGAAGGCCGTCGCCGAGTTCCTCGCCAAGCGCAAGCTGGGCGGCAAGGACACGGTGGCGCCGCCGCTGATGTGTGCCGATACCTCGAAGTTCGACGTGGGCGAGCCGCCGGTGTTCGACGGCTGGGGCCTCGACAAGCGCAACACCCACTTCATCGACACCAAGACGGCAGGCATCGACCGCGACAATGTCGGCACGCTGAAGCTGAAATGGTCGCTGGCGTTCCCCAGCGCCGTCCGCTCGCGCTCCCAGCCGGCGCTCGCCGCGGGCGCGATCTATGTCGGCAGCCATGACGGCACCGTGTTCGCGCTGGACCGGCAGACCGGCTGCGCCCGCTGGACCTTCCACGCCGGCGCCGAGGTGCGCACCGGCATCGTCGTCGCGCCTTGGACCAAGGGCGACGCTTCGGCCGATCCGCTGATGTATTTCGGCGACCTGATTGGCAACGTCTATGCCATCAAGGCGCGCACCGGCGAGCAGGTCTGGAGGATCCGGCCGGGCGATCACCCGAACCTGACCATCACCGCCGCGCCGGTGCTTCACAAGGACAAGCTGATCGTGCCGGTCTCGTCGCTGGAAGAGGCGCGGATCGATCCGAAATACGAATGCTGCACCTTCCGCGGCTCCATGGTGGCGCTCGATGCCAAGACCGGCGCCCAGCTCTGGCAGACCTTCACGGTCGACCCGCCGCTGGAGCGCGGGGTCAACGCGGCCGGTGCCAAGCGCTTCGGCCCGTCGGGCGTGGCGCTGTGGAACACGCCGGCGATCGACGAGAAGCGCAACCGGCTCTACATCGCCACCGGCGACAACTACTCGTCGCCCGCCACCGAGCACAGCGACGCCGTCATGGCCATGGACCTGGACAGCGGCAAGATCATCTGGTCGCACCAGGTGCTGGAGGACGACGTGTGGAACGGCGCCTGCGAGGCTGCCGACAAGACCAACTGCCCCGAGGAGGATGGCCCTGACTTCGACTTCGGCGCCGGTCCGATCCTGACGACCGGCAAGGACGGCCGTGACTATGTGCTGGCCGGGCAGAAGTCGAGCATCATGTACGGCTTCGACGCCGAGGACGGCAAGCTGGTGTGGAAGAACAAGGTGGGCCGCGGCGGCGTCGTCGCCGGCATCCATTTCGGCATCGCCGTGTCGGGCGACACGGTGTTCGCGCCGGTCTCGGACGTGCCCGACGGCAACAAGTACGCCGCCGACGACCATCCGCGCCCCGGCATGTATGCGCTCGACATCCAGACCGGCGAATACAAGTGGCAGGCGCCCTCGCAAGACATCTGCGGCGGCAAGCAGTTCTGCCATCCCGGCTATTCGGGCGCCATCACCGCGACGCCCGACCTGGTGCTGGCCGGCGCCAATGACGGCTATATCCGGATATTCGACACGGCCAACGGCAAGGTGCTGTGGGAGTTCGACACGGTGAAGGACTTCACCACCGTCAACGGCACCGTGGCGAAGGGCGGCTCCATGGGCGGCGGCACCGCGCCGCTCGCTTATGACGGCCTGCTGATCATGAACTCGGGCTATGGCTTCGCCGGCAAGATGCCCGGCAACGTGCTGCTGGTGTTCGAGGCTAAATGAGTCGAACTCTCAGGTGATTTCGCGAGCAACGCGAAGCGATCCAGCCATGCCGGTGATGACTGCCTGACGGCGTGGCTGGGTCGCTTCGCTACGCTCGCGAAGGCACAGTTGTTCAGGCGTTCAGATCAGATTGCCCGCGCCAGCTCGGCCGCCTCGTGGATCGCGGTCATCATGCTGTTGCGGCCCTTCACGTCGCCGATCATGTGGACCTTGACGTTGGAGAAGCGGGCGGTGAGCTCGTTCGCCAGGTCGCGGTTCGGTTCGTTGAAGCTGACCAGCACCACCGTCTTCGCCGGGATCTTGCGCACGCGGTCGGTGAACAGCACGCCGATCTCGACCTCGCCTTGTGTGATGCCCCGCAGATAATGGCCGCCGATGAAGTCGAAATCGGCCGACATCAGCCGCTCGCGCGCCGCGCCGACGGTGACCGGCGGGAACGGCACGTTCTGGCCGAGCTGCTCCATGCGCGAGACCATGGTGACGTGGACGCCGGCCTTGAGCAGCACGTCCGCCACCGAGATCGCCTCGAAGGTGCCGGTATCGTCGAACACCACGGCCGGACCCTTGATGTCGACCTGGCCGCCGACGCCGAACATCTCCCACGCGTTATGGACGTGGGGCAGGTCAAAGCCCGGGATCGGCACCGACGGCATGGAGACCTGGAAGCCGTCGTAGCGCGGCGTGGTGCCGGTGGCGATGATCACCTCGTCGGGCGCGATCTCGGCGACCATGTCGGCATCGACCATGGAATTGAGGTGCACCTCGACACCCAGATTGTCGATCTCGTCGGACAGCCAGCGGGTGATGGTGCCGACGTCGGCCCGGTGCGGCGCATCGGCCGCCAGCGCCACCTGGCCGCCCAGGCGGCGCATGGCTTCGTGCAGCACGACCTTGTGGCCGCGCATGGCGGCGGTGCGCGCCGCCTCGAGGCCGGCCGGCCCGCCGCCGACGATCAGCAGCGTCTTCGGCTGGGCGACCTTGTCCTCGGGATCGTGGGTGACATGGGCTTCCTGCGCGGCGGCCACGTTGACCACGCAGCTGATCACGCCGCGGGTCATCAGCTGACCGACGCAGCCCATGTTCGTGCCGATGCAGGGGCGGATCTTGTGCTCCTCCAGCCGACGTGCCTTGTTGGGCATTTCCGGATCGGCGATCAGCGCGCGCACCATGGACACCATGTCGGCCTCGCCATTGGCGATGATCGAGCTGGCATGGTCGATGGTCATGATCCGGCCGACGACGATGGTCGGCTTGGTGACCACCTTGGTGATCACCTTGTTCGGGATCATCTCGACGCCGAGCGGATCGTCCGACGGTGCGATCAGCTTGTGGAAGCGCCAGTAGGCGCCCATGTGCAGCGACACATAGTCCACATGCGGATCGAGGATCGCGGCGATGGCGGCGTTCTCGGCGGCGTCGAGGCCTCCAGGCACATAGTCCTCGTTGGGCAGGCGCACGCCCACGGCGATGTCGCTGCCCACTTCGGCGCGCACCGCGGCGATTACCTCCATCAGGAAGCGCATGCGGTTCTCGCGGCTGCCGCCGTACTCGTCGTCGCGCTTGTTGAGCGCGGGCGACAGGAACTCGTGGATCAGGTAGCCGGACGAGGCGTGGATGTCGATGCCGTCCAGGCCGCCGTCGCGAATGCGCCGCGCCGCCTTGCCGAACGCCTCGACGATGTCGTCGATCTGCGTCTTGGTCATCACGAAGGGCATGACCTGGATCATCGGGTTCGGCACGCCGCTGACCGACCATGCGTCGGGCGTGCCGGTGCCGCTGGCGCCGGTGTGGTAGGCCTGCGCGAACAGCTTCATACCGTGCCTGTGCACCCGGCTGCTGATCTGTTCGTAGAACGGCAGGATGGCGTCCGAATGGAGCGGCAGGTGGGTCCTGGCGCTGTGGTGCACGCCGGTCGCCTCCAGCGTCGACATGCCGACGCCGCCCTTGGCCCGCGCTTCGTGATAGGCGATCAGATCCTCGCCGCCCAGATGGGTGCCGTGGGCCGAGCGCACGATGCGGTTCGGGATAGTCACCGGGCCGACCTTGATCGGCTCGAACAGATTGTCGTAAAGCGCCATGGCTCCGCGTCTCCCCATCGGCCAGATTTTATGCAAGATTGCAGAACCGTTAGGGAGCGTCAATGGCGGCTGGCTAAAGGACCAATGCCACACGATGGCGATTGGCGGTCGCGTGCAGTTTTTTGTCCCGAGTCCACAAGCTTGTACCGGGTTGTAGAAGCGTCGACGCAAGAAGGTGTGTGTCGGCATAACCAATGCCGCTATTCGCCAAATCGGCGGACACAATGAGGTGCAGCACCTCAATATCGTGCGCAACGACCGCCGACGGCAGCTTCTCCACATCGCGCATAGCCTCGCGATATCTGTAGAGTCCGCCTAGAGCCAGTTCGCCGAGGACGAAAGGATGCATTAGCACCTGTCCCGCATCGAGCAGCCCGAATAGAACCTGGTTGCCCTTCCTGAGGTGGTCGACCCAAATCGACGTGTCGACAAGGATCACAGAGGTTCCGGTCGGCGCCGCGGGACGGACTTCAGTTCCGGCATGGTGCCGCCTAAACGCGCCAGTCGCCGCGCCGCCTCACGCTGGACCAAGGCCTTGAGCGCTTCGTGAACGATAGCCGACTTTTCCTTCAGCCCAGTATACTCCTGGGCTTTCGCCATCAGGTCGTCATCGAGCGCGATGGTAGTCCGCATGAAATTACTCCTTTATCAGACACGAATATCGCATCGATTGATGCCTATTTCAATGCCTGCGGCTCGAATACCACCACCGGGATTTCCCGCTCGGTCTTCTTCTGGTAGCGGGTGTAGACGGCCATGGTCTTGGTGACGTGCGCCCACAGGGCGGTCCGTTCGTCGCCGGCGGCGATATGGGCATTCACCTTGCGGCGCTTGCCGCGGATCGACAGCTCGGCCTCGGGGTGCCGGCGCAGATTGCCGACCCAGGCCGGATCGTCCGGTGCGCCGCCTTTCGAGCCCACCACCACGAAGAACTCGCCGAGCTGGAAATAGGGCAGCGCCGCCTCGCGCCACTGGCCGCTCTTTGCCCCTTTGGTGGTCAGGACCAGCATGGGCTGGGGCGTGAAGCCCTGGCGCCTGCCCATCAGCGCGTTGAGCAGCGAGCGGCCGAAAAGGCGCACCAGAAACAGGTCGACCGCCATGCCCCGCTTGCTCAGCAGGAATTTGATTAGCCGCTTTTCCATGGCCTAGAGGAACTTCACGCCGAGCGAGCCGCTGGGCAGATAGATGTCCGAACGGCCCGGCGGATATTGGTCGAACACCGCGCGGCCGTTCTTCATGCCGGCGAATTCCTCCATGGTCATGTCGCCGGTGCAGCACGACAGCATGCGCGTCGTGATGTCGCGGAACTCGGGCGTCTGCCGCAGCTTGTTGAGGATGTCCTCGGTCTTCCACGAGGCGATGGCGACCCACTGGTTCGGGTCGCGCGACCAGCCCTGGAAAGCGAAGTTGCAGCCTTCGTCGTACCAGGGCCCGGCGAATGCCAGCAGCTCGTTCACCGCGCCGATGAATTCATCCCGCCGCGCCGGATCGACCTGATAGCGCGACAGGAAGCAATTGGCGTCATGGATCCATCTCACCGAACCGTCTCCCCTGGGGTTCCGAGACGGTCAGCTTGGCAGAAACCGGGGCCGCTTTCGATGGCCTAGTGACGCGGACCGTACTGGCGGGTCAGATAGCCCAGGATGGTCTCGCGCTCGTCGGGCTCCAGCCGCCGGTATTCGGGATAGGTCTTCAGCATCCGCTCGACCAGCGCCTCCCATTGCTCGCGGGTCTTGCTGGCGGCCTTGATGCGGGTATCCGAATGACAGGGCGCGCAGAAATAGAAGACTTCCTCGCGGCCCCGGTCAGGTTTCAGCCCGCCCCAGTCCATCGGTGCAGGGCCGGGGCCGATGCGTGGTTCCGCGGGCTTGTGGTCCCACTGGTCCAGGGGTGTCTTCATGTGGTCAGGTTGGCCGTTATCGACCTGCGCCGTGGCGGCGCTGCTCCACGCGGCAACTCCAAGGCCGACAACCAGCATGGGCAACAGTCTCATGGCAACCTCCCCGGGGCGCACCCGGTGACATCGCGCCGACCATGGAAGACTGCGCCACGGCCGGCGGCCGGGCATTGATCTGCCGCAAGTCAGGGCGCCTTCTTCATGCCTTTGACGATCTCCAGCGCCTTGGCGGCGTGATCGACGGGCGCGATCTTGTCGTCGGTGGTCGACAGCACCGCGGCGATCTTGCCGTCGCCGGCGATGACGAAGGTGGTGCGCTCGGTGAAGGCGTGGTCGATGTCGGCGCCGCGCGAGTCCTTCATGCCCGGCTTCCCCTGCATGGTCTTCAGGTCGAACGACTTGCTGATGGCGCCGTCGGCGTCGGAGGCGACGGGGAACTTGCCGGCGCAATATTCCGGATCGGCCGAGAACTCGTTCAGCCGGGCGATGCTGTCCTGCGACACGCCGATGATGGTGGCGCCGGCGGCCTTGTAGGCGTCGGCCTCCTCGGCAAAGGCGTGCGCCTGCACGTTGCAGCCGCCAGTATAGGCCGACGGATAGAAATACACCACCACCGGTCCGGTCTTGCGCGCCTGGGCCAGCGAGAAGTCGAACGGTTTGCCGGCGAGCGACGCAGGCGCCTTGAAGTCGGGCGCGGTCGCGCCGGTCTTCAGCGCCGCATGGGCGGGCAGGGCGGCGGCAAGAACGATGGCGGCGGTCAGCAGCAGGCGGCGCATGATGTTACTCCCTGGTTCGGTTGGGTGGAGCATAGCGGATTTGGAAAAGATTCGTCTCCGACAAACAATGTGATTCTGCGAGCGAAGCGAAGCAGCCCAGCCGGGCCGTTGATGGCTGCTGCAAACGAAACGCGCATTCTACGAAACGGGCTAATTCAGATCGTCGTAGAGGTCTGGCCAGTCCGGATTCATGGTTTCATCAGCGACAACTTCTTGAGCCGCGACCCCGCCTTGATCTGATGTTCCCGGGCGAGCGCATCACGGACGTCGTCATACAGTTCGTACCGGACCAGCATTTTGCAGCCGTACTTCCTGGTGAAGCCCGGCAGCAGGCCTTCGCGGTGCTCGTAGATGCGGCGCTGGAAATTGCCCGTCGCGCCGGTGTACAGCGTGCCGTTTCGCTTGTTCGCCATGATATAGGTTGCCGCCTGCCGCATGGGTGCGATCATACCACACAGCCATCAACGGTCCGGCTGGGCTGCTTCGCTTTGCTCGCAGAGTCACCGCTTTTTTTGACTTCAACCACTAACGCCCCGTGAACTCGGGCGGCCGCTTCTCCCTGAAGCTGGCGACGCCCTCGGCGTAGTCCTCCGAGGTGAAGCATTTCTGCTGCTCGTCGTTGGACATCTGGGTCGCGGCGGCCAGCGACTGGGAGTAGCCCATATAGACCTGGCGCTTGATCAGGCCCATGGCGCGGGGCGAGGACAGCGACGCCAGCTCGGCGGCCACCGCGTGCACCGCCTCGGCGAAACCCTCGCGCGCCAGCATGCGGACCAGGCCCAGGCGCTCGGCCTCGGCGGCGTCGATGGTGCGGCCGGTCAGCAACAGGTCCATGGCGTTCATGGTGCCGATCAGCCGCGGCAGCATCCAGGCGCTGCCGTGCTCGGCGATCAGGCCGCGGCGCACGAACGCCGTGGTCATTTTGGCGCCTTCGGCCATGTAGCGCATGTCGGCATAGAGCGCGAGGCACAGCCCGACGCCGGCGCAGGCGCCGTTGATGCCCGCGACGATGGGTTTCTCCACGCCCAGCATATAGGAATAGCGCTGGCCGAAATCGTCGGCGCTGAACGGCGGCACGATGCGCGGCCTGGGCTTGCCGTCCGGCCCGGGCGACAGGTCGGCCCCGGCGCAGAAGCCCTTACCCGCGCCGGTCACCACGATGGCGCGCGCCCCGTCGTCGGCCGCCGCCCGGTCGATGGCGGCGCGGAACGCCAGTTCCATGTCCGGGCTCCAGGCGTTCATCTTGTCGGGCCGGTTCAGGGTGATGGTGGCGACCTTGTCGGCCACGTCGTAGAGGATGTCGTCGGTCATCTGGCTCTCCCTCGGTATCGTGACAGCTAGCATGGCGGCGCGATCCGTTGTCAAATGGCGGCTTCGGATACGGGGAGCATTCGATGGACCAGGACACTGCCGACCTGTCGCGCTACAGCCTGATGGACCACGCGGTCCAGAGCGATCCCTACGGCTTCCACGCCCTGCTGCATGAGCATTGCCCAGTCTACCGCATGCCGGAAACCGGCTTCTACGTGGTCACGAAGGACCTGCGCAAGGTGCTGATCGACACGAAAACCTTCAGCAACAGCCTGTCCAACCGCCGCGCGCTGAAGGGCGACCTGGGCGAGCTCTACGAGCGGTTGGTGGCCGAGCGCGGCTGGCGGCATGTGGACACGCTGCAGTCCACCGATCCGCCGGCCCACGCCCGCTACCGCAAGGTGCTCGACACGGTGTTCTTCGGCAAGCGCATGAACGCCATGAAGCCGCATGTAGAGGAGGTCACCAACGGCCTGATCGACGAGTGGATCGGTGACGGCCGGTGCGACTTCAACGCCCAGTTCGCCATGAAGCTGCCCGGCATCATCACCGCCGAGCAGATGGGCCTGCCGCGCGAGGACATCGGGACGTTCAAGCGCTGGGCCGACAATCTGCTGACCGTCGCCGCCACGCCGCAGAGCGAAGCCGAGGTGCGCCGCAGCGCCGAGACCACGATCGAGATGCAACACTTCATCGCCGCCGAGCTGGAGAAGCGCCGCG
>JBKJNE010000490.1:0-2614 GCA_046596015.1 Alphaproteobacteria bacterium | reverse complement strand
AGAAGGCACACTTAAAGACCATGCCGAAGAATCCTTTTACCGCCAGCCGCCTGCGCAAGCCCGACTACCTCCGGGGCAAGCTGCTGCTCGCCATGCCCAACATGGGCGACCCACGGTT
Source organism: Alphaproteobacteria bacterium (assembly GCA_046596015.1). Lineage (GTDB taxonomy): Bacteria > Pseudomonadota > Alphaproteobacteria > SMXS01 > SMXS01 > RI-34. The sequence goes on along the minus strand of JBKJNE010000490.1, from coordinate 2,496 downwards.
CGAGCGCAGCGTGATCTGCCTGTGCGAGCATTCCGAACAGGGCGCCATGGGCATCGTCGTCAACCAGCCGGCCGAGCACATCGCCTTCCCCGAGCTGATGGACCAGTTGCAGATCCCGGCGCCGCCCAACTGCGCCCAGGTCGGCGTGTTCACCGGCGGCCCGGTGGAGCCGAACCGCGGCTTCGTGCTGCATTCGGCCGACTACCTGCATGACACGTCGCTGATCGTGTCGGAACTGGTAGCGCTGAGCGCCACGGTCGACATCCTGAAGGCGCTGGCGCACGGCATGGGTCCGCGCCACAGCCTGCTGGCGCTGGGCTATGCGGGCTGGGGGCCGGGCCAGCTCGAGGCCGAGATCCAGGAGAACGCCTGGCTGCACACGGACGTGGACGCCGACCTGCTGTTCGGCACCGAAGCGACGCTGAAATGGCCGCTCGCCATGGCAAAGCTGGGCATCGACCTGTCGATGCTCTCGACCCAGGCGGGACACGCGTAGAGACTCAGGCCGCGAAGCGCTTCGTGACCGTGTCGTAGTCGGGCAGCTTCTTCAGCGGGGCGACCGCGGCCATGGTGGGCTTGCCTTCGGTGAGCAGCAACGCGGCCATCTCGGTCACCGCCTCGGGCGTCACCGCGTCGATGCGGGCGACGATTTCCTCCAGCGGGATCACCCGGCCAAACATCAGCAGCTGGCGCGCCAGCTGCTCCAGCCGGCTCGACGAGCTTTCCAGCGCCATCAGGGTGCCGGCCTTGATCTGGGCGCGGGCGCGGGCGAACTCGCGCGGCTCGACGGTGTCGCCCATCTTGCGGACCTCGTCCGCGATCACCGTCACCAGCTCGCCGATCTGGTCCGGGCTGGTGCCGGCATAGATGCCGAACAGGCCGCCATCCGCCAGCGCCGCGGTGAACGAATAGACCGAATAGGCAAGGCCGCGGTTCTCGCGCACTTCCTGGAACAGGCGCGACGACATGCCGTCGCCCAAGATGGTCGACATCACCTGCATGGCGAAAAACCGGTCGTCGAGGAACGACACGCCGGGGAAGCCGAAGGTCAGGTGAACCTGCTCGAACTTGCGGTTGCAGCGCGCCTCGCCGCCCCGGTATTCGGCGACGGGCAGCACCGCGGGCACGCCCGGCTTCAGGCCGCCGAACTGGCGCGCGGCCAATTCGACCAGCTCCTTGTGGTCGACCTTGCCGGCGGCCGCGACCACCATGGAATCGGCGGCATAGTGGCGGCCCATGTAGCCGGACAGGGAGTCGCGGGAGAAGCTGGAGACGCTCTCGACGGTGCCGAGGATGGAGCGGCCGACCGGCTGGTCCGGATAGGCGGCTTCCTGCAGCAGGTCGAACACCAGGTCGTCGGGCGTGTCCTGGACCTCGCCGATCTCCTGGATGACGACGCCGCGCTCGCGCTCCAGCTCGACCGGATCGAAGGTCGACCGCTGCAGGATGTCGCCCAGCAGGTCGACGGCGAGCGGCACGTCCGCGCCCAGCACGCGGGCGTAATAGGCGGTCTGCTCGCGCGAGGTATAGGCGTTCAGGTGGCCGCCCACGTCTTCGATGGCCTCGGCGATGTCGCGGGCCGAGCGGTTGGTGGTGCCCTTGAAGGCCATGTGCTCGAGCATGTGGGAGACGCCGTTCTGCTCGGCGGACTCGGCGCGGGCGCCGACGCCGACCCAGACGCCGATGGAGGCGGTCTGCAACCGGTCCATGGCCTCGCTGACGACGCGCAGGCCATTGGGCAATGTGGTGATTTCAACGCTCATGATGCGCGTGCACCTATGTGGTCCTGGAGGGACTTCAAGTCGTTCGGCAAGATTTCGTAGCGCTCGGGGCGGTCCATCAGGTCCGCGAGGTGCGGCGGCAGCGCCGGATAGACGCCGCACGCGGCATTGACCGCGTCGGGAAACTTGGCCGGATGGGCCGTCGCCAGGGTCACCAGCGGCACGTCCGCGCCGGTTCGCAGCCGCCTGCCGACGGCGACGCCGACGGCGGTGTGCGGGTCGATCAGCGTGGCGCTGTGCTTCAGCACATAAGCGATCGTCGCGCGGGTCTCATCCTCGTCGACCTTGTCGGCGACGAACAGGCTGGAGGCGCTGGCGATCTGCTCGTTGCCGATGGCGAGCTTTCCCGTGACCGAGAAATCGTCCATCAGCTGACGGATGCGGTTGCCGTCGCCGCCATAGAGGTCGAACAGCAGCCGCTCGAAATTGCTCGACACCTGGATGTCCATGCTGGGGCTGATGGTCGGCTGCACGGTGCCGCGGCTGTAGTCGCCGCTGCGCAGGGCGCGCGACAGGATGTCGTTGATGTTGGTGGCGACGATCAGCCGGTTGACCGGCACGCCCATGCGCGCCGCCACATAGCCGGCGAACACGTCGCCGAAATTGCCGGTCGGCACGGCGAAATCAACCGGCCGGCCGCCCAGCGCCAGCGACGCCTGCACGTAGTAGACCACCTGCGCCAGCACGCGGGCCCAGTTGATCGAGTTGACCGCCG
>JBKJNE010000445.1:0-12027 GCA_046596015.1 Alphaproteobacteria bacterium | reverse complement strand
GAGGCGATCCCCGAGGATTGGGACGAGGGCAGGGCGCTGCGCGGCGAGGCCAACGTGTCCTACCACATCTTCCCCAACCTGCTGACGCCCGCCAGCCAGACCGGCTACATGCTGATGGAGTTCTGGCCGATCGACCACAACCATACCGAGATCGTCACCTGGGTGGTCGACCGGGATTGGGGCGAGGGTCCGCCGCCGCCCGAATACGATCAGCGCGGGGCCTATTTCGACACCGTGCTGGATGAAGACACATGGAACATGGAGCACATCCAGCACTCGCTGCTGTCGCCTGCCTTCGCCGGGCCGAAATGCAGCTACCACGAGAAGCGCATCTACTACCTGGAAGAACATGTCGATAAGGCGCTCGGCGTCGAGCGCGTGCCTGAACATCTGCGGGTCGAGCCGCTGCTGAGCGACCGCATCGTCACGACGGCCGGGGCCGTCTGATTTTCCGATATTGGGGAGACCGAACCATGTCCGACTACGATATCCTGATCCGCGGCGGCACCGTCATCGACGGCACCACCATCCCGCGGTTCCGCGCCGACGTCGGCATCAGGAACGGCAAGGTCGCCAAGATCGGCGGCATCGCGAGGACGGCGAGCGCGGACCGGGTGATCGACGCCGGCGGCAACATCGTCGCGCCCGGCTATATCGACATCCACACCCATTACGACGCGCAGATCCTGTGGGATCCGTACTGCACCATCTCGGGCTGGCACGGCGTCACCTCGGTGCTGCTGGGCAATTGCGGCTTCGGCTTCGCGCCGATCCCGCCGCACATGCGCGACCGGGCGATGATGATGATGACCCGCAACGAGGCGATCTCCTTCGACACCATGAAGGAAGGCATGGAGTGGGACAGATATGGCTGGGAGACCATGCCGCAGTGGATCGACCACCTGAAGTGCATCCCCAAGGGCGTCAACTGCCAGACGCTGGTGCCGCTCAACCCGCTCTACGCCTATGTGATGGGCAGCGTCGAGGAGGCGAAGAGCCGCCGGCCGACTCCCGAGGAAAAAAAGCGCATGTTTGCCCTGATGAACGAGGCCATGGACCACGGCGCCTGCGGCTTCTCCTACCAGCGCTGCGGCGTGCCCTCGGTGCAGCCGGACTGGGACGGCACGCCGATGCCGACGGACGTCATCCCGGATCATGAGCTGATCGAGTTCGGCCGCGAGCTGGGCAAGCGCGGCGAAGGCTTCATCGAGATGTTCGACGCCGTCCCGTCGGACCACGACACGGTCGAGGACTTCATGACCTCGCTGGCCGAGGCGTCGGGCCGGCCCATCGTGCGCAACATCCTGCTGGCCAACGACCGGGATCCGACACGCCACGAGGCGTTCCTCGACTGGCTGAACGAGTCCCACGAGAAGGGGCTGCAGGTCTACGGCATGGGCTTCACCGTGCGCTCGCCCACGCTGCTGACCTTCGAGGACTGGAGCCTGTGGGACAACGCGCCGCACTGGCACGGGGTGATGAACGGCCCCTATGAGCAGCGCGTCGCCATGATGCGCGACGAGACCATCCGCAAGGGATTGCGCGAGGACATCGACCGCCGGCTGGTCGGCGGCCTGGGCACCAGCGGCATCGCCCAGGAGCTGCGGGTGCACGGTTCGGCCGGCTATGCCCAGCTCGACAAGTACGTGGACCGGGGCGTGGCGGAGATCGCGGCGACCGAAGGCCGGCACATCGCCGACGTGATCCTCGACATCGCCCTCGACTCCGAGTTCAAGGCCGAGTTCGTCGGCAACGCCTACGACACGTCCGCCGAGACCACCGCCAAGGTGCTGTCCAACCCGTATGTGGTGCCCGGCATCTCCGACGGCGGCGCGCACTGCCACTTCGTGGTGCAGGGCGCCTATCCCACCGACCTGCTGGAATGGATGGTGCGCGAGCAGGGCCTGATGACCGCCGAGCAGGCCCATTACGGCCTCAGCCGCCTGCCGGCCCACGTGCTGGGCCTGCCGGACCGGGGCATCCTGCGCGAGGGCGCGCCGGCCGACGTGGTGGTCTACAACCCGGACACCATCCGCCGCACCCCGTCCTGGGACAAGATGGAAAAACTCTACGACCAGCCCGCCGGCGGCTGGCGCCGTTCGCAGCGGGCCGAGGGCCTCAACTTCACCATCGTCAACGGCCAGGTCACGTTCGAGGGTCTGGACTGCACCGGCGCCACACCGGGCGAAGTGCTGCTCAACCGGGGGTGATGGGACTTCACCCGCGAGCCAGTCCAGTTGAGCGATTTTGTTTGGTTCTTCGCGGATTAGCGGGAAACTAGGGTTTGATGCAGGTCACTCTGTATCCGTGTCCCTGAGCCTCGTCGAAGGGCCGTGCACGAGCGCCTGAGCAAGGCCCTTCGACGAGGCTCAGGGACTCGGTGAAAGTTATGTTTTGCGCCACGAAGTTGGTGAGCAGCCAAGCCGATCACCGGATCACCCCCTGTTCCTGGGACATATCCGCGTTGTCGCGCGTCTCGATCGTCGCGGCGGCGAGGGCGAACTCTTCTTCCAGCGCATCATGAGCGGCCGTGTATTCGGAATCCTTGCGCCACTCCGTGAAGGCTTCCTCGACGGGAATGAACTTGCGGTTCATATGACCTCCCTCGCAGCTACCGCGCACACGTCGCCGCCCAGTCGTTGCCGTCCTTGGCCAGCGTGGCCAGGGTGACCGGCTTGCCGCTGAAGTCGGCGCTGGCCGAGAAGTCGGACGACTGGCTGGCGACCGCCGCGCTGCGTTGCGCGATAGTCAGCACGAACGGCGCCTTGCCGGCGGGGGAGACGCGGTAGACCTCGGTGCTTTCGCCGGCGCCGAAGGCGAGGCAGGCGATCATGGCCGGCGGCGTGCCGCGCACCCTCAGCGCCTGCACCAGATTGAACGGGATCGGCTCGCCGTTCTTGAACCAGGTCAGGGCGATGCCCGAGGGTGAGACCTGGGGTGTCACGTCGCCCAGCCGCGCGGCGGCGGCCTTGGCCGGGGCGGCGGCGGGGTCGAACTTGCCGCCGGCGGGCGGCGCCGCCCCCAGCAGCGTGTCGGCCATAGGTCCGGACGCGACGATCATCTCCCAGTTGGACTGGCAGATCGAGTCGGCCTGGGCGGGCGGGGTGGGATAGGCCGCCATGGTCTCGGCGCGGCAGCGGGCCACATAGGCGGCCTGGTTTTCGACCGGAGCCGCCTGCGCCGGAGCGGCCAGGCAGGGAAACAGCAACAGGAACGTCAGACAGTGCCAGCGCATCGCATCCCCCTTTTTGCCCTTCACATCGCGGCCGCCTGCGGAGGCCCGCCGTCGCTATTGTAGCCCAGGCGCTCCGGCGTGTCTGCGGTCAGCCCTTGAAGCCGGCGGCAATGAAGGCGACCAGCTCGTCGGGTGAGCTGTCGCTGTACACGGCCTGCAGATGGGCGTCGCGGCTGTAGACCTGGTTCATGATCGCGCCGATGGAGAACGCGAAGCGCTGGCGGACCTGCTGCGCCGTCAGGTGCGGGCAGGCGCGCATCAGCGCGGCGCGCATCCGGTCATAGACTTCCGACATCGCCGACACGTTCAGCCGCTCGGAGGTTTCCGGGCTGGTGAACAGCAGGCTGCGCAGCGCCTTCAGCACGTCGTCGTCGACCCAGATATGGAAGGCGGTATCCACCAAGGGCTGGAATATCTCGGCCACGCCGGGCGGCGTACCGCGTTCGTCGAGCGCCTGCAGCGTCTTGAGGATTTCCTGGTTGGCCGGCTGCATGCGGCGGCCGCAGACCACCACGAACAGCCCGTCGCGCGAGCCGAAATGGTAGTTGATCGAGGCGGTGTTGACGCCGGCCAGCGCGGTGATCGCGCGCACGGTGGCGGCGTTCGCGCCGGCCTTCGCCAGAATCTCGTCGGCGGCGGCGATGATCTCTTCCTTCGGGTCGGCTTTGATGGCGGCGGATGGTTTGCTCATGGGCTGACTTTCAAACATGTTTGGAAAATGTCAAGAAACGGACGCGCGATCAAGGCTTGGTGGGCCACTTATAGTCCTCCGGCCGGAAGGCCTGAAGGATGTTCAGCATGGCCATCAGGTTGTGCTGCACGTTGTCGACGCGGATGACGTTGTCGTATCCCGTGGTGCGGATGCCGCCCTCGACGAATTTCCGGAAGCCGGGCGGCACGTAAAACATGTCGGTGTCGTCGGCGAACTGCAGCTGCAGCACCTCGCGCAGGCCGCGCAGGATGGCGATCCGGTAGGCGTCCGCCCGCTTCGCGTCACCGGCTTCCCGCGCCATGCGGAAGGCATCGACGAGGCCTTCAAGGTAGATGCCGGTCGAGGAGGCGTGCGGCGGGCCATAGCCGGCGCCCGGCGCGTAGAACCGGCCCATCAGGTCACGGTATTCGGTCGGGATCGCCCATTGCTGCAGGCCGATCAGCCAGTCGTTCATCTCGAACACGAAGTCGCGCAGGTCCTTGTCGCCGGTCTGGCGCCAGACCTTGTAGTACGCCTGGCTATGCCAGCCGATGAACGCCGGGTTGCGGCGGTCCCGGTGCCATTGCCGGTAATGCCGGAACGAGGCCATGAACCGGTCGAGCAGGGCGGGGTCGGGCTGTTTCTCGTACAGCGTCGCCCAGTAAAGCAGCGCCTCGCCGGGATAGAAGTTCTGGTTGTCGGCGCGCGACGCCGGCCGCAGGAAGGTGCGGAACGCGCCGTCGTCGGCGCGGAGCCGGTCGATGGTGGACGACAGCGCCGCCTGCTCGGCGGCGTAGCGGCCGCCGGCGTGGCTTTCGGCGATGGCGAGCGCGGCCAGCGCCACGGCGCCCAGCGACACCTCGCCGTTCGGGCCGGTGATCACGCCGAACGCGCCTTCCTGGCGGTAGGTGCTGGCCATGTTGAAGGCCAGGTTGCGCTCGGCCAGTTCCCAGATATCCGGATCGAGGCTTGGCCGCGCGGCCCGTTCCAGCGCGATGGTCGCCATCCACTGGCGGATGCGGTTGGTGCCTTCCAGCGGCTTCAGCGCGCTGGGCCGGAAGCCGTAGGGCAGCTCGCCGGTGATCGCCACGTTGGCGGCCAGCCAGCCGGTGGCGCGCCGCGCCGCATCGCGTATGGCGGCCTGGGTGACGTCCCCGGGCGCCACATAGACATTGCCGCGCTCCAGCAGGAAGCCCTTCGGGTCGGCGCCGACGCGCACCAGCACCTGTTCGCCGTCGAACACGCGGAACACGGCCTTGCTCAGGATCGTCGCGCGGTCGGTCCTCGCGGCGGCGGCGGCGTCGTTCACCAGCCGGTCGGCGGCGGCGTTCCGGCGCAGCATCTCGAGCGGCGAATACAGCTCGGTGCGGTCGTCATGGGTTATCTCCAGGCCTCGGATGCCGCGATGGTGGGCGGCGAAGATCTGCTCGTCATAGTCGCCCGGGGCGATCTCGCGGAACGAGTGGCCGAGGAACAGCTCGATCGAATCGATGCTCGCCTGTTCCTCCGCCGACAACTGGCCGCGAAACTGGGTGAGGGCGGCGGTGACGGCATCGAGCACGCTGCCATCGCGCATCCACACCTGGCGCACGACCTTGCCGCGCGACACCAGCGCGACGCTGACCGCCTGCGCGGGCGTGCTCATGCGCGGCGGCATCGGCAACGCGCGCGCCCTTCCGTCGCGCCACAGGTCGGATACCGCGTAGGCGACGACGGGCACCTGGAACTCGGTCAGCACCTGCTCGGCCTCGCAGCACGGGCTGCCAGCCGACGACACCAGCGCCCTGATCCGCGCGGCAATGGTGCCGCCCATGTCGGTGCGCAGCACCAGGAACGCGGCGAGCGCGGCCACGAACAGCAGGACGCTGACGATCAGCAGGCGCTGCGAGCCTGGGCCTGGCCTTCTCCTTCTACGCGCCATGAACGGGTTGCCGGCTCTCGTTGGACGGTTTGACGCGGGATGGTAAAGCGTTTGGCCGCCGAGTGGAAACCGGTTCGCGCGGCGCGCGCCGACGCGGCCGCCTCGGGCTTCCCGACGAGATCAGCCGGAGCGGACGCGCCGGCGGTGCCGGGCCAGCAGCAGCAGGCCAAGGGCGAGCGCCAGCATCAGCAGCACGCCCGGCTCGGGCACCGGCGTGCCGGGGCCGAACAGGATGACGATCACCTGGTCGATACTGACCAGGCCGTTGAGGGTGAGGCGCAGGATGCCCTGGAACTGGCCGGTGCTGCCGAAGATCGCGCTGTCGATCTGGGCGAGCAGGTCGGTCGATACCAGGTCGAGCGCGCCGTCGCCATCGATGTCGAACAGCCATTCGACCAGCAGGCCCGGCGGGATCGTGTCGCCGATGGGCACGCCGTCGATCGTCGAGGTGCGGCCGTCAAGCGTCAGCGGATCGCCATACATGCCCTGATAGGGACCCAGGCCCTCGGCGACCAGAAGCGCGGTGCCGTCGCCGTCGCCGCCACCGGTGCCGTCTCCGTCACCCGGCGGCCCGCCGCCATCGCCGTCGCCGTCGCCGCCGTCTCCGTCTCCGTCACCATCGCCGTCGCCGGCGTTGGCCCCAGGTCCGGTCGGCAGGCCGCCGCCCGGATTGCCGGGGTTGCCGCCGCCGGGGTTGCCGCCGCCCGGCGTACCGTTCGGCAGGGTGGTGGCGGCGAAGTTGGTCGCGAGGCCGGGGCCCTGCGTGTTGTCGCCGGTGGCCGGATGCACGGTTTCGAGCACGGCGCTGACCAGGGCCGCCATCTGGGCGCCGAACGTGTCGTCGGCCGCGACCACGATGAGGCCGACCACATAGGTCGGAACGCCGGCCTGGTGGAAATCGACGTAGAGCTGGCCGTTCTTCACGTCCTCGCGCAGCGCATAGACCGCACCCTTGCCGCGGGTCTGGTCCGGCCCCAGCGAGACCATGGTCAGCCCGGGCTCGATCTCGGCCGAGATTCCCTGCCGGCTCATCAGCACCTCGGCGGTGGCGAGGCCGCCGTCAGAGGTGAGCTTTCGGCACTGTCCGCCGGTGTCGGCGGCACGTTGTTCGGCTGGCGCTTCGTCCGGGGTGTAGACGGGCTGCTCGATCTGGACCTGATCCTGCTTGCCGCACTCCTGCCCGTCCCAGTTCCGGCTGACACCGTGGCCATCGCGCAGGTCGATGCGGCGCAGGTGGCCCTCGCGGCGGAGCGTGTTGTACTCGCCGAACGCCACCGACGGATCGATGCCGCCTTCGGACGAGGTCAGCACATAGACCTTGTAGGTGCCGTTGGGAATCGGCGCTGTGAATACCGTCAGCCCCTTGACGCCGTCGCCCCACAGCAGCTGCGGGCTGGTTTCCACGTCGGACGCCACGCCCTCGATGTGATTGCTGTTGGCCGGCACCCGGATGAAATCGTCGTAGACCGGATTGATCTCGCCGTCGGGCAGCATCACCGCGCCCAGATCGTAGCCGATGGCGCCCGGCGGGAGCGCGAAATCGGACTGGAAGTTGGCCGGCATCACATAGCCGCTCCACAGCGCGGTGAACGCCGCCTCGGAGATGTTCCTGGTCGCTTCCTGCAGCGCGGTGAGCGAATCCGCCGCGCGGCTGTCCTTGGTCAGGGCTTCGAGCAGCAACTGGGCGCGGAACGCGATGATGGTCTCGTTGCCGCCGGCGGCGTCGAAATAGGCCAGCAAGGCGGCCAGGCCCTCGTCACCGCCGCTGAGCGCGCCGTCCGCGGCTTTCTTGAACTCGTCGGAGACGAGGAGCGCGTTGCCCTCGCTCCCGCCATAGAAGGCGCCGGTGGAGACCCGCAGCAGCGAGAGATCGCCGCCGGTGCCCGAGAAGCGGGCGTGCTTCTCCTTCGGCATCAGGATCGACCAGAGCCGGTCGCCCAGCGCCTTGGGCGTCTCGTAGACGCGCACCGGCGTGGCGTTGGCCCTGGCGGCCTCCTCCGACGCGGTGCGGTTCTCGAACAGCTTGCCGTAGATGTCGAGGTCATCCACGCGCTGGCCCGGCTTGATGAAGATCGTCGCGGCCACGAAGATCGCGGCGCCGGTCAGGATCAGGCTCGACAGGATGTCCCTGGACTTCATCAGAACGCTCCGGGACGCGGACGATCACCCAAGCCGCATCCTCAACTGGCCTCGTTTCCGGAATGCGCCTGCTGCCTCAAAAGCAGGACTCACGCCGATCGACAATCCTGGAAGATGTCAGGATTCGCCTGTAGTTACCACAGTCTGAAGCGGAATGGACGCATATATTACAATTTTTATGTAATTTGTGGCCAGAACGCTTCAGCTACGGCCGTAGATGTCGTCGAACCGGACGATGTCGTCCTCGCCGAGATAGCCGCCGGACTGTACCTCGATGATCTGGAGTTCTGAGTCGCCGGAATTGCCCAGGCGATGCGTGGTGCCGGCCGGGATGTAAGTGGACTCGTTGGCGCGCAGCGTCATCATGCGGTCGCCGCAGGTCACCTCCGCCTCGCCGCTGACCACCACCCAGTGCTCTGCGCGGTGCCGGTGGCTCTGCAGCGATAGGCGCTGGCCGGGCTTGACCGCGATCCGCTTCACCTTGAAACCGGATCCCAGGTCCATGGTCTCGAACCAGCCCCAGGGCCTGAAGATGCGTGCATGCGACAAGGTCTCCTCGCGCTTGAGGCCCTCGAGGCGCGAGACGATGCTCTTGAGGTCCTGCGCCGCCTCGGCGCTCGCCACCAGCACCGCGTCCTTGGTGGCGACGACGACCACGTTGGCGAGGCCACAGGTCACTACCAGCGGCCCGTCGCTGCGCACCAGGCTGTCCCTGGTATCGACGGCGACCACGTCGCCCCAGATGGCGTTGCCGGCGGCGTCCTTATCGGCGACGTCGCGCAGCGCGCTCCATGAGCCCACATCGCTCCAGCCCATGGACACCGGGATGACCACGGCGCGATCGGTTTTCTCCATGACCGCGTAGTCGATGGAGTCGGACGGCGAGGCGGTGAAGCTCTCCTCGTCAAGGCGAACGAAGTCCAGATCGACGCGCGCCTTGTCCACCGCCGCCTCGCAAGCCGCCAGCATCGCCGGCTCCAGGCGCTTCAACTCGGCGAGGAAGTCGGCGGCGCGAAACAGGAACAGGCCGCTGTTCCACAGGTGGCGGCCGCCTTCCACATAGCCCCTCGCCGTCGCCGCGTCCGGTTTCTCCACGAAGCGCCGCACCGCGAACGCGCTGCCGCCAGGCAGGGGATCGCCCGCCTCGATATAGCCGTAGCCGGTCTCCGGCTTGTCCGGCCTGATGCCGAAGGTGACGAGGGCGCCGGACCCGAGCGCGGCTTCGACCCCCGTGTCGAGCGCGGCCTGAAACGCGGGCAGGTCGCCGATGACGTGGTCGGAGGGCGACAGCAGCACGATGGCGTCCGGGTCCTCGCGCCGCGCCCACAGCGAGGCCACCGCAGCCGCCGGCCCCGTGTTGCGGCCTTCGGGCTCAAGGATGATGGCGCCCGGAGTCAGGCCCGCGGCGCGGATCTGCTCGCCGATGATGAACCGGTAGGCGTCGCTGCATAGCGCGACCGGCGGCGCGAAGCGCGCGGTATCGGCGAACCGGCGCGCGGTCGCCTGCAGCAGGGTGTGCGGCTCCAGAAGCGACAGCAATTGCTTGGGGTGGTTGCGGCGCGACAGCGGCCACAGCCGCGTCCCTGACCCGCCGCAAAGGATGGCGGGATGGATCTTCTGGTTCATCCGCGTACTCACAATAGTGCCCGGGTCAGTCTGGGCTTTTGCCCTGCAAAGGGTCAACCACGGAATGATGACAATGTTGCGGCAAGGTGATTTGGCCGGAGAAGTTAAGGTTTGGCATGAGCGCGCGCGCTAGTATGCTGACGGCGAGCAGACGGCCGCCGGACGGGAAACCGCCGGAGGCCGCGACGAGTGTAGAGGGGTGCTCGATCGGTGATCAGAGTGTTCGGGCATTATCTGTCGCGGGCGGTGCTCTGGCTGGCATTGCTCGAGACATGCGTGCTCCTGGCCTCGCTCTACGGCGCGCAGTCGCTCCGCCTGTCGATCAGCGGACTCACCGACAGCAGCCTGGACGATCCGGCGCCGGAATACGCCATCTTCGTCGTCACCATCCAGCTGGTGATGCTGATCCTGGGTCTCTACCAGCGCGACACGTGGCGCAGCCTGCGGCAGACCATCGTGACGCTCACCGCGGCGTTCGCGCTCAGCGCGCTGATCATGGCGATGCTGTTCTTCCTCTACCCGCCGGTGGCGCTGTGGCGCAGCATCTTCGTGTCGGGCGTCGCGGTCGGTTTCGCCGCCATCCTGCTGGTGCGGGTGATCTTCTTGGGCGTGCTTGACCTCGACATGTTCAAGAGCCGGCTGCTGGTGCTCGGCGCCGGCCGGCTGGCCGAGCGGATCGCCGGCGTGCAGCAGGGCGCGCGCTCGCGCGGATTCGGCGAGATCAGCTTCGTGCGCATGGGGCAGGAGGCCGGCAACGTGTCGCCGGTCCACGAGCAGGGCGAGATCGCGTCGCTGCGCGACTTCGCGCTGGAGAGGCAGGTCGACGAGATCGTCACGGCCATGGAGGAGCGGCGCGGCAACCTGCCTGTCAGGGATCTGCTCGACTGCCGGCTGGCGGGCATCCGCATCACCGACTATGCGGCCTTCATGGAACGCGAGACGGGCAAGGTGGACCTGGACGGCTTCGTACCGAGCTGGCTGATCTATTCCCAGGGCTCCACCGAGGCGCAGATGCGCCTGCTGATCAAGCGCGGCATCGACATGCTGGCCAGTCTGGTGCTGGTGACGCTGACGGCGCCGGTGGTGCTGATCGCGGCGCTGTTGGTGCGGGCGACCAGCCCGGGGCCGGTGCTGTTCCGGCAGGAGCGGGTCGGCCAGCACGGCCGGACGTTCATGCTCTACAAGTTCCGCAGCATGCGGCTGGACGCCGAGGCAGGCGGGCCGAAATGGGCGGCCGAGAACGATCCGCGGGTCACGCCCGTGGGCCGGGTGATCCGCACGCTGCGCATCGACGAGTTGCCGCAGATCTTCAACGTGCTGAACGGCGACATGAGCTTCGTCGGCCCGCGGCCCGAGCGGCCGGTGTTCGTCGAGGACCTGGCCCGGCAGCTACCCTACTACGCCGAGCGGCACACGGTCCGGCCAGGCATCACCGGCTGGGCGCAGGTCAATTACCCCTATGGCGCGTCGGTCGAGGACGCGTTCCAGAAGGCGCAATACGACCTCTACTACATCAAGAATTTCTCGGTGTTTCTCGACATCCTCATTCTGATCAAGACGATCCGTGTGATCCTGTTCGGAGCGGGCGCCCGTTGAGCCGCATCGTGTTCGGCTTTGACCGGGCGAGGCGCGCGCTTATAGTGTGAGGCTGTTTCAGGGAGTTCTCGTACAACATGACTATTCTCGGATCGGCAAAGCAAATCGTCCGCTGGTGGCCGGTTTTGATTGCCCTGTCCATCCTGGGATCGCCGGCCCAAGCGGCCAAGGAGCCGCCGGCCGGAAAACCGCTGCTGGTCAAGGCGCAGGCCTATCTGGACAAGAACCAGCCGAAGGAGGCGGTCGATCTGCTGAAGAGCGCCCTGAAGGAGAATCCGAAGGACGCCGACGCCCGCTTCATGCTCGGCGCCTTGTACCTCATGGCGCAGCAGGCGCCTTCGGCGGAGAAGGAGTTCCGTGCCGCGCTCGCCAACGGCCGCAACACCGACGAGGTACGCAACCGGATCGGCGAGGCGCTGTTGATGCAGGCCAGGTTCCAGGACGCGCTGAAGGAGATCCAGCCGCAGGGTGTCGATCCCGAGCAGCGGTCGATGGCCATGGCGCTGCGCGGCCGCGCCTATCTGGGCCTGGAGCGGTTCGACGAAGCGCAGGCGGCGTTCGAGGCCGCCACCGAACTGGCGCCCGGATCGGTCACCGCCAAGATCGGCCTCGCCCGGGTGCTGATCCAGCGCAAGCAGAACGACAAGGCCCTGGCGCTGATCGACGAGGCGCTGGTCATCGATCCGGCGTTCTCCGGCGCCAGGATCCTGAAGGGCGAGATGCAACGCATGGCGCATCAACTCGAACCGGCGCTCGCCACCTTCGGTGGCCTAGTCAGGACCAATCCCAGGAACGTCGAGGCCCTGCTGGGGCGGGCCG
>JBKJNE010000398.1:0-10813 GCA_046596015.1 Alphaproteobacteria bacterium | reverse complement strand
CATCGCCGCCTCCGAGCGCGGCGGCTATGCGCGCCACCAGACCATCCAGAACAATTTCAGCCTGAACAACCGGCGGTTCGAGGACGAGCTCGCCGCCGCCTGCCGCCACGAAGGCGTCAGCCTGATCCCGTATTCGCCGCTGGGCGGCGGCACGCTGTCGGGCAAGTACAACAACGGCGCCCGCCCCGAAGGCGCCCGCTTCACCAACTATCTCGGCATGGGCGGCCGCCAGGCGGCCATGGCGAAGCGCTTCGTCAACGACAAGAGCCTGGACGCCACCGCCCGCTACATGAGCATCGCCGCCGAGGCCGGCATGTCGCCGGTGACCATGGCGGTCGCGTGGAGCAAGCAGCACGACTTCGTGGCGTCCACCATCGTCGGCGTGACCACGGTGGAACAGGTGCCGGACGTGCTGGCCGCCGCCGACATGACGCTGTCCAAAGACGTCATGGACGCAATCGACAAGGTGTCGAAGGAGATCCTCTATCCGATGGGATGAGCCGCGGTCGACCGGGAAAATCGCCGCTGGCCGCGACCGGAGTCATCGTGGAATCACGTCGGTGACGCTGTCCGCGGCCCTGCTGCCGGAGCCTTCGGTTTCGGACCGCGGGCGAGTTCGTTGAGAAGCCTCAGGGGAAAGCAGATTGAAGACGAAGTCCTGGCTGAAACTTCTCGCGAAAGTGCTCGCGGGTTCGGTGGGCGTGGTGGCCGTGTTGGCAATAGTCGTTGCCCTCGTTCCGCCGTACAAGAGCGCGGTCCAGATTGACTTTACCCGCCATCTTTCCTGGCACCATCAAGACGCGGGCAACCCGAAGGCCGGACAGGAGTCCTTTTTCGGCGTGCCGGGGACGGCCAGACTGATTGTCACCAGTGACACCAGGGAGGCGAGCGCGACCGTTCGGCTCAATGGGGAAACGGTTGCCAGCCTCGACAGTTTCAACGCCTCGCTGCAATCCGAGTTTCCGGTCGCGCTCGTCAAGGACAACGAGATTTCAGCTGTCGTGAAGGGACCGCCGGGGAGTTTGGTCTCGGTCCGGGTCAAGCAGATCGCCAACCTGGAAATGCACGTTCAATCGCGCATCCATTTCAACGCCAATGTCAGTGATTTTCCCGCGTCCCGCGCGTTCTACGGGAAGCTGGGTTTCAAGACCATATCGGGGTTTCCCGATACCAACACGCTCGAAATGGCGCAAGCCATCGGCATCGAGACACCGACGTCCTATGACGGATCCCAGGGAGAATCCGCCGGCGGTTACCTGTTGCACGGCGAGTTGATCGGGCCGGGCGGTTTTGGCGGAGGCATCATTGATCTCATCGAATTCAAAATTCCCAGGAGTGACGCACCGCCATACGCCCAGATCAATCATCTCGGGATGGCTAAGGCGGCGATGTATACGACAAATATTTCCGGCGATTACGAATACATGACGCGGATTGGCGTTAAATTCATCTCGCCGCCGGCCGTCCGTTCAGACGGCACTTCATTTGCGATATTTACCGATCCCGATGGCATATTCTATGAACTCATCGAGGTGGAGGGCGACGACAAAAAGACCCAAACGACGCACATCACGCGTGTGGGCCGTCTCAACATCAACGTGAGTGACTTCGAGCGCTCCAGAGCCTGGTATCAGATGATGGGGTATGACGTTGCGCGCAAACTGGCCTCCACCGATTCAATCGAGGTCGCCCGGGCCATGGGTTTCGAGGACGGGTTTGAAATCAACGGCGCGCTGCTCGCGCACCGAAGCGACGATTCGACCGTGGAGTTGGTGCAATGGATGAGGCCGTACAACCCCGAACGCGCCTACCCGATCCCCGTCAATCACATCGGCATGCACCGCACCGCCTTTCTCACCGGTGACATCGAGGCCGATGTCGCCACGCTGAAATCCCAGGGGGTGCAATTCCTGTCGGACATAACGCCCTGCTGCTCGGGCGAGGACTCATCGTCGAGCATCATCGCGTTCCATGATCCGGACGGCACGATCGTCGAGTTGGCCGACGCCGGGTTCATGAGCAAGATATTCAGCGCGCTGAGCTGGTTCAGGGCATGGAAGGCTGAGGAAAAATGAAAAACCTCTACACCGGCGCGCTCATCCTGAACCTGCTTGTCGAAGGGCTGGCGGCATTGGTGCTCATCGGCGTGCCGCAGCCTGTGAACGCTCCGCGGCGCTGAACCACTACGTTCTGCACGACTAGGCAAACATCAACTGCTCATATTCGCTCGCGACAACCGAGCGCAGTTTCTTGCTGTAGTCGGGAAAGCCAATATAGGGCATGAATACCCGCGGCTTGCCGGGCACATTCGCGCCCAGGTACCAGGAGTTACAGTTTGGATACAGCGTGAAGTTCGCGCGTTGGTTGACGATCTCGACCCAGCGATCTTCTTCTTCCTGGATGGCTTCAACGGTCCTGTGACCCCGGGCATCCGCCCAGGCGATCAGCGTGGTGATGAATTCGGCATGCTGTTCGATGCCGGTGATCAGGTTCGCCAGCGCCGAGGGGCTGCCCGGTCCCGTGATGGTAAACATATTGGGAAAGCCCGTGGTCATGAGGCCCAGATAGTTGCCAGGACCCGCCGCCCATTTTTTCCGAAGCGGCAGACCGTCCTTGCCGACGATGTTGCAGTTCAGCAACGAACCGGTCATGGCATCGAAGCCGGTGGCGAAGACAATGGCGTCAAATTCGTACTCTTTACCGTTCGTCACGATGCCTTTGGCCGTCAATTTCTCGATGGCGTGTTCGGAAACGTCGACAAGATGCACATGCGGCGAATTATAGGTCTCGTAGTAGCCATTGTCGGCGCACAGGCGCTTGCACCCCAACACCGTATCGGGGCAGAGCAACGCCGCCACTTCCGGGTCGGTCACGATCGAGCGAATCTTGCCGCGTACAAAGTCGGCGGCAAGTCTGTTGGCGTCCATGTTCAACGATATGTCGCTGAAGGCGGCCAGGAACATGAAGCCGCCATGCTGCCAGTATTCCTCGAACCGCCTTTCGCGCTCCTCGGGCGTGGCATCCAGCACCGAGTCGAGGTTGCGCGGGTAGTCGGCGCCGAAAGCGGCCGGCGACAGGGCGCCCCTTGCCCGGAACTCCTTGTAATTGGCCTTGATGTCCGCGGCCTTGTCGGGGTCCAGCGGCATGTTCCGCGCCGGGATCGTGTAAGCGGCGGTCCGCTGGAACACCGTCAGGTCGGCGGCTTGCCTGGCGATCAGCGGGATCGACTGAACGGCCGACGAGCCGGTGCCGATGACAGCCACTTTCTGGCCGGAAAAATCAACACCGTCATGGGGCCACGCACCCGTGTGATAGGTCCGTCCCTCAAAGTCGTTCAGCCCGGCAAAAGCCGGAATATTCGTCGTGGACAGAATGCCCGTGGCCATGATCAGAAAGCGGGCGGTCACCGTCTCGCCGGTATCCGTGCCGACCTCCCACAATTTCTCATCGTCATTATAGGTCGCCGCGGTGACCGATGTGTTGAATGTAAAGCGCTTTCGCAAATCGAACTCATCGGCGACGTGGTTTGCGTAGCTGAGAATTTCGGGTTGCCCGGCGTAACGATGCGTCCACTGCCATTTCTGCTGGAGGTCGTCGGAGAACTGATAGGAATACTCCATGCTCTCGACATCGCATTGGCAACCCGGGTAACGGTTCCAGTACCAGGTGCCGCCGACGTCGCCGCCGCGCTCGATCCCCTTCGCCTTGAATCCCCGTTGGATCAGCAGGTGCATCATGTACATGCCGCCAAATCCGGCGCCGACGACGATGGCGTCAAACTCAAGCCCGTTGCTGACCGTCATGGAGTTTCGCCTGTGCTTCCCTGTTTGCCCCAGTCTAGGGAACCGTGACATTGCCGTCCCGGCTAATTTACCATGTAAATAATATAATGGCCGATGCCGGTGATCGGCCCGACGAGGGGAGCCCATGTCTCCCCGCAAGCGCGCCGCACGGTCTTGAAGAGCGGGTCGGTGAGATTATATATAATATTATCAACACCTTAAAAGAAAAATGGTGGAGCCAGACGGGATCGAACCGACGACCTCAAGCTTGCAAAGCTAGCGCTCTCCCAACTGAGCTATGGCCCCACGGACGGTGGTCTATATCGGCTCGCGGCCGGGCAAGTCAACGCTACGATTTCCGGTCGTCCACAGAGTTACTCACAAAAAACTTATCCACAGGGGCGTTGAGCGTTGACACCGAGTCGCGCGGCCTGCATCTTTTATCACAGTCACACTGACTTCTTTGGGGAAGCCGGCGCGGTGGCGTTGTTTTTTCGTGGAGAGATGGAAGATATCGGACGCTGAATGGCCAACGAAAACAGCCGGTTAGATGACATCCAGCCATCGGTGCGATTCGATCTGCACCGTCACGTAGGTTCGCCGGGCTGGTTCGCGAGAACCGCCGCGTTGGTCATGCTGGTCGGCGCCACCGTCGGTATCGGCGTCCACGCCAATTTCTCGGTCTACAATTCCTACAACGCGGCCACCGCTGGCTCGGTTCCCTCGCCCTTCTCGATGATCGCGTCGATGGGTCCCAGCGCCCGCAGCGGCCAGCCGGGCCTGAGCCTGACCGGCCCGATGAGCGACGGCAGCCCGATCGCCCGCGTGCTGCTCGAGGAAGTCGACACCTCGCCGGTGAAGCAGGCCCGCATCATGCGCGGCGATACCCTGGCCGGCGTGCTGGTCAAGGCCGGCGTCGAGCTGGCCGACGCGCACAGCGCCATCACCGCCCTGTCCGAGCACCTCAACGTCCGCCGCCTCCGGGAAGGCCAGGAGATCGAGCTCACCTTCGGCCACGACGATCCCACCAAGGACGAGCAGACCCTGCGGGCCATCCGCCTGCAATCCGAGGTCGAGAGCGCGGTCCGCGTGGCGCGGCAGAACGACGGTTCGTTCGCCAGCGCCGTCGAGGCCATCAAGCTCGACACCCACGCCACCCGCGCCGGCGGCGAAATCAACGAGAGCCTCTACGTCGCCATGCAGAAGGCGGGCGTGCCGCACAACGTGATCTCGGAATTCATCCGTATCTATTCGTGGGACGTGGACTTCCAGCGCGAAATCCAGCCGGGCGACAGCTTCGAGATCTTCTTCGACCGCTACGAGGACAAGGGCCAGATGGTGAAGACCGGCCCGCTGCTCTACGCGGGCCTGACCCTGAGCGGCAAGCCGCACCACCTGTATCTCTACACCGCCAGCGACGACGGCAACGCCGACTACTACGACGAGAAGGGCCAGAGCGTGCGCAAGGCGCTGCTCAAGACGCCGATCGACGGCGCCAGGCTGACCTCGGGCTTCGGCAACCGCAAGCACCCGATCCTGGGCTACACCAAGATGCACAAGGGCCTGGACTTCGGCGCCGCCAAGGGCACGCCGATCCACGCGGCCGGCGACGGCGCCATCGAGGAAGCCGGCTCCAAAGGTGCCTATGGCAACTATGTCCGCATCCGCCACAACGGCACCTTCGCCACCGCCTACGCGCATATGAGCGGCTTCGGCAAGGGCATCAAGAAAGGCAGCCGCGTCCGCCAGGGCGACGTCATCGGCTATGTCGGCACCACCGGCCGCTCGACCGGCCCGCACCTGCACTACGAAGTGCTTAAGGAAGCCAGGCAGGTCGACCCGCGCGGCATCAAGATGCCGGCGGGCCGCGCGCTCGCGGGCAAGGAACTGGACTCGTTCAGGACCGCCATGGACAGCGTGAAGGGCCACATGGCCGCCCTGCCCGTCACCAGGCAGCTGGTCGCCAGCGCGGAGTAATCCGCTCTCCCTTTCCTTGTCATCCCGGCGAAAAGCCGGGACCCAGTCCCGATGCAGGTAAAACTCCATCCGTGTCCTTGGGTCCGGCTTTCGTGTTGTGTCCCGGATGACAAGGATTTGTGGTGGACACAGAAAAGGGCGGCACCTCGCGGCGCCGCCCTTGCCCGTTTATCCCCGGACGAACTAGTTGATCGTGGCGCTGCCGGGCGCGATGCCGGTGCCGCCGGAGCCCCTGAGGGCGCCGTAGGCGGTATCATCCACGTCGTGGCCGTTGACGATCAGGTGGCCATCGCGGGCCGTGACCGTGACCGTGTCGCCGTCCAGCACCTCGCCCTTCAGGATCAGGTCGGCGAGCGGATCCTGCAGGTTGCGCTGGATCACCCGCTTCAGCGGCCGCGCGCCGTAGACCGGGTCGTAGCCGGCGTCGGCGAGCCAGATCCTGGCCGCCTCGTCCAGCTCGATGCTGATCTTGCGCTCGGCCAGCAGCGTCTCCAGCCGGCGGAGCTGGATGTCGACGATGCCGGTCATGTCGCGCCGTCCCAGCCGGTGGAACAGGATCATCTCGTCCAGCCGGTTGAGAAACTCGGGGCGGAAATGGGCCCGGACATCCGCCATCACCAGGTCGCGAACCTCCTCGACGTCGGCGCCGTCGGGCTGGGCGGCAAGCGCCTGGCTTCCAAGGTTCGACGTCAGGATGATGATGGTGTTGGTGAAGTCCACCGTGCGCCCCTGACCATCTGTCAGGCGGCCATCATCGAGCACCTGCAGCAGCACGTTGAAGACTTCCGGAGCCGCTTTCTCGACCTCGTCGAACAGCACGATCTGGTACGGCCGGCGACGGACGGCCTCGGTCAGCACACCGCCTTCCTCATAGCCCACATAGCCGGGCGGCGCGCCGATCAGCCGGGCCACGGAATGCTTCTCCATGAACTCGGACATGTCGATGCGGACCATGGCGTGCTCGTCGTCGAAGAGAATGGCGGCGAGCGCCTTGGTCAGCTCGGTCTTGCCGACGCCGGTGGGGCCGAGGAACAGGAACGAGCCGATGGGCCGGGCCGCGTCCTGCAGGCCGGCACGCGCGCGGCGCACCGCGCGGGAAACGGCCGCGACCGCTTCGCGCTGGCCGATCACCCGCTTGCCCAGCTCTTCCTCCATCTGCAGCAGCTTCTCGCGCTGGCCCGCCATCAGCTTGTCGACGGGCACGCCGGTCCAGCGCGACACCACGAAGGCGATGTCCTGGTCGGTGACCTCTTCCTTCAGCATGCGCTCGCTGGACGTGCCGGCGGCCTCGGCCAGCTTGCGTTCCAGATCGGGGATCACGCCATAGGCGAGCTCGCCCGCCCGCGCCAGGTTGCCCGAGCGCTGGGCGCGCTCCAGCTCGATGCGCGCGTTGTCGAGTTCTTCCTTCAGCTTCTGCTCGGCGTTGAGCTTGTTCTTCTCGCCCTGCCACTGGGCGGTGAGCGCGCCCGACTTCTCTTCAAGCCCGGCCAGCTCCTGCTCGATCTTCCCGAGGCGGTCGCGGGAGGCCTCGTCGGTCTCCTTCTTCAGCGCCTCGCGCTCGATCTTGAGCTGGATGATGCGGCGGTCGAGCTGCTCGATCTCCTCGGGTTTGGATTCCACCTCCATGCGCAGCCGGCTGGCGGCCTCGTCCATCAGGTCGATGGCCTTGTCCGGCAGGAACCGGTCGGAAATATAGCGGTTCGACAGCGTCGCGGCGGCGACGAGCGCGCCGTCGGTGATCCGCACGCCGTGGTGCAGCTCGTACTTCTCCTTCAGGCCGCGCAGGATGGAGATGGTGTCCTCCACCGTCGGCTCGCCGACGAAGACCGGCTGGAAGCGCCGCTCCAGCGCGGCATCCTTCTCGACATATTTACGGTACTCGTTGAGCGTGGTCGCGCCGATGCAGTGAAGCTTGCCGCGGGCGAGCGCCGGCTTCAGCAGGTTGGAGGCGTCCATGGAGCCTTCCGCGGCGCCGGCGCCGACGATGGTGTGCATCTCGTCGATGAACAGGATGATCTCGCCCTCGGCGGCCTGGACTTCCTCCAGCACGCTCTTGAGGCGCTCCTCGAACTCGCCGCGGTACTTGGCGCCGGCGATCAGGCTGCCCATGTCGAGGGTGAGCACGCGCTTGTTCTTCAGGCCCTCGGGCACGTCGCCATTGGCAACGCGCAAGGCGAGGCCCTCGACAATGGCGGTCTTGCCGACGCCAGGTTCGCCGATCAGCACGGGGTTGTTCTTGGTGCGGCGCGCCAGCACCTGGATGGTGCGGCGGATTTCCTCGTCGCGGCCGATCACCGGGTCGAGCTTGCCGTCGCGCGCCGCCTGGGTCAGGTCCTGCGCGTATTTCTTCAGCGCCTCATAGGTATTCTCGGCCGACGCGGAGTTGGCGGCGCGGCCCTTGCGCACGTCGTTGATGACCTTGTTCAGGCCCTGGGCCGTGACGCCCGCGTTCTTCAGGATGTCGGCCGCGCGCGTGCCGGTAGCGAGCGCAAGCGCCTGCAGCAGGCGCTCGACGGTGACGAAGCTGTCGCCGGCCTTCTTGGCCAGCTCCTCGGCGCTCTGGAACAGCTTGGCGAGCGGTTGCGCCATGTAGAGCTGGCCAGCGCCGGCGCCTTCCACCTTGGGCTGCTTGTTCAGCTCGGCGTCGACCTGCAGCATGACCTGCTTGGCGTCGCCGCCGGCGGCGTTGATCAGGTTGGCGGCAAGGCCTTCCTCGTCCTCGACGATCACCTTCAGCAGGTGCTCTGGCGTGAACTGCTGGTGGCTCATGCGCTGCGCGGTGAACTGCGCCGACTGGATGAACCCCTTCAGGCGGTCGGTGTATTTCTCGATGTCCATGGTCGGTACTCCCTCTGCGGGATGCTTGAATTTCGCGGCGGGACCGCGAGCATGGCCTCCATATGGTGTTGCACATCGGCAACACAAGAGGCTTCAGGATAGGAAACCGCGGCCCTTTCCGCGGGCTGAACCCAAGCCGCGGACAGAGGCTTCCGACAGGATGACGGGCACAAACAAGAACGGGCGGCCGATGAGGGCTGCCCGTCCGAAAGGTCGTTATCGACGCCTATTCCGCGTCCGAGGGCTCTTCCGTCGCCGGAGCGGCCTGTTCCTCCTCGCGCGGTCCCGCCGGACGGCGCGGACGCCGGCCTCGGATGGCGCGCGGCGCCGACGGCATGCTCGGCGGCGTCAGCGACACAGGCGGCACCTCGACGGCGACGTCGGCGGAGATGTAGGGCTGATCCTCGGCGCCGGAGATAGGCGGCGGCTGGACCTGCTGGATCACCGCCTGGTTGCCATTGTCGCGGCGCTGGTTGCCGTTGACGCCCTGGCCGCCACTGTCGCGGCGCTGATTGCCACTGTTCTGGTTGTAGCCGCCCTGGTTACCGCTGTTCTGGCTGTAGCTCTGGTTACCGCTGTTCTGGCTGTAGCCCTGGTTACCGCTGTTTTGGCTGTAGCCCTGGCCGCTGCCGTTACCCGGCTCGTAGCTCTGGGTGCCGTCGCCGTCGGACTCGTCGTAGCCGCCCTGCTCGTCGTCGTCGATGGCCTGAGGCTCGATGCCCTGGGCGATCATGATCTCGTTCATGATGCGCTGGTAGTGCTCGGCGTGCTGCAGGAAGTTCTCGACCAGCACCCGGTCGCGGCCCACCCGCGCGTCGCGCGCCAGGCTGACATATTTCTCGACCAGCTGGGCCGCACTGCCGCGCAGCCTGCCCGCCGGTCCGTTGCTGTCATATGCCCGATTGATGTTCTGCTGGGGCGCGGGTCTTCTGCCCGAGCGACCCCGGGAGCGCTTGCCGTTGCTGTGTCTCATCGCGTCACTATGTTGTTATCTCGTTTCGGTTTCGCGGCTATTGCCACCGATGATCATCCCGACAGACCCGTAACGGGTCCTAGAGCGTAGGTTGTGCAGTCGAAGGAGACTGCATCCAGCGATTCCAGTTCTGGATGACTTCGAGAGGGCAGGCCCCAAGACGCCCGCGCAACTCTCAATGGGGACCCTACTCATCCCCGAAGCATTTTCCAACATCAAAATTGATCTTTCTTGCCTGTAGCGGCAAAAAACGCACCCAGGCAGCGTACACGGCCGGAAAAGTCCGGAAACCGCTGGACCGCGCTGGCGCCGCCCCGTTCGAGCAGCAGCGAGACGTCATCCTCCTGGCCGGCTCCGATCTCGAGGAACGCCGCGCCGCCGGGCGACACCACCCGCCGCAGGTCGGCGGCGATGCGGCGATAGGCGTCGAGGCCGTCCGAGCCGCCATCAAGCGCGCCGATGGGATCGTACACCGCCACCTCGGGTTCCAGCCCAGCGATGTCCTGATGAGGAATATAGGGCGGATTCGACACAATCAACTCCACCGCGCCGTCCGGCAGTTCCGAGGTCCAGTCGCCGACGGCGAACGAGGCCCGCGCCGACAGGCCGAGCGACGCGGCGTTGGCGCGCGCCACGCCCAGCGCTTCATGGCTGATGTCGATGCCCAGACCGCGGTCCTCCGGCCGCTCGTGCAGCAGCGCGAGCAGGATGCAGCCGCTGCCCGTGCCCAGGTCGGCGATGCGCGCGGCGGGACGGCCCTCGAGCCAGTCGAGCGCCGCACGCACCAGGGTTTCGGTATCGGGACGCGGGTCCAGCACCGGCGCCGCCACGGCGAAGTCGAGACCCCAGAACTCCCGGCGGCCGAGGATGCGGGACACCGGCTCGCGGGCCGCGCGCCGGTCGATCATGACGCGGTAGGCGTCGGCCGCCCGAGGCTCGACCATCCGTTCCGGATACGCCATCACCGCCTCGCGCCGCTCGCCCGCCGCCGCGCACAGCAGCAGGGTCGCATCGAGCGCGGCGGAGTCCACGCCCGCCGCCGCCAGCCGCGCCCGTCCCGACCGCTGCAGGTCACCCAGGGTCGCCCCCGTGTCGGTCACTCAGAAATCTCCGGCTGTCTCCATGGCCGCGAGCCGCTCGGCCTGGTCCTCGGATATCAGCGCATCGATCAGCTCGTCGAGCCCCTGCCCCTGCAGGATCAGGTCCAGCTTGTAGAGGGTGAGGTTGATGCGGTGGTCGGTGA
>JBKJNE010000393.1:0-3070 GCA_046596015.1 Alphaproteobacteria bacterium | reverse complement strand
CTATCCTATTTCGCCGCCCGCGAAAAGGACGAGGGCCTGCGCTGCGACCTGGAAGCCGGCATGGCCAAGCTGCTGGGCGCCCGCGTCGCCTGGGCGTCGGCCGACAACGCCATGCAGATCCACGGCGGCAACGGCTATGCACTGGAATATCCGATCAGCCGCGTGCTGTGCGACGCCCGCATCCTCAACGTGTTCGAGGGCGCCGGCGAAATCCAGGCCGAGGTAATCACGCGCCGGCTGCTGGAAAGCAACTGACCACCTCCAGAACGCCCACGCGTTCTGGAGTTTTCGGAACAATGTTCTAGGTTAGGCACATGTCGACGCCCTTTCTCATCATCATCGGGTTGCTCGCCATCGCGCTGGTGGTGGTGCTCGGCATGGGCATCATCGGCCTGGCGCGCGACGGCGGCACCAATCCGCGCCGGTCCAACAAGCTGATGCAGATGCGCGTGGCGATCCAACTGGCCATCGTGCTGCTGCTATTCGCCGTGCTGGCCATGGCCAACTAGCATGGTCAAGCTGACCAGAATCTACACCCGCGGCGGCGACACCGGCAAAACCTCGCTGGTCAGCGGCGACCGGGTGCTGAAATCGGCGCCCCGGGTCGCGGCCTACGGCGCGGTCGACGAGACCAACGCCACCATCGGCCTCGCCCGCCTGCACACCAGCGGCGCCGTGGACGAGGCCCTGTCGCGCATCCAGAACGACCTGTTCGACCTGGGCGCTGACCTCGCCACGCCTGGCGAGGACTTCGAGGATACGCCGAACCTGCGCATCGTCGAGGCCCAGGTGGTCCGGCTGGAGCAGGAAATCGACGCGCTCAACGACCACCTGAAACCGCTGACCTCGTTCATCCTGCCCGGCGGCACGCCGGCGGCGGCCGCGCTCCACCTGTCGCGCACCGTGTCGCGCCGCGCCGAGCGCGACGTCGTCGCCCTGGCCGAGGTCGAGCCGGTCAATCCGGCGGCGATCCGCTACATCAACAGGCTGTCCGACTACCTGTTCGTGCTCGCGCGCCACCTCAACGACAACGGCGCCAGCGACGTGCTCTGGGTTCCCGGGGCAAACCGTTGAAGTGGTGTGTGGCGGGTCACCGCTTGGCGCGCAGGTAAAATGACACCCAGTCGGCGCCGCCGGACCGGTTGCGCTCCAGCGTCATCCGCGCAGCCTCCCGAAAATCGTCCATCGTCCAGATATTCTGTTCCTTACCCATCCTCCAGGAACGCGGATCATTGTCCCAGATGTCTTGCTGGTACTCACGGCTGTAGAAGTAATGGTCGGGGCGGGATACGAAAATGCGGTCCACGATTTCCAGGCCGACGCGGTCGGCGATCATCGCCAGCCCGCGCTCTGACGGCATGTGGAAGTGCCTGGGGGCGTGCATTACCCACCAGTCGCCGCGGTACTTGCGAAAATCGATCGAATCCACGTTGGGAATCTGAACCAGCACGGTTCCGCCCTCCACAAGGGCATCACGAGCCTGTCCGAGAACCGCTTCGGGATCAGGCACATGTTCGAGGCTGTGATTGAAGACGACGACATCGTACCGCTCGTGAACGCCCGCAAGGTGCATCCGGCGCACCATGCCGGCGCGAACCAGCGGGTGGTCGTCGGGTATGAACGGATCGAGGCCGAGGGCAGCCGAATATCCCATACGGCGCATGAGCTCGATCATCTCGCCGCCGCCCGATCCGACATCCAGAATCCGCGCGGTGCGGCGGGGTGCCAAATACATCATCGCCTGCATGTTGGGGCTAAGGTGGGCCCACATGATCTCACGCGGGTTCCTTATCAGAGCCTTGCAGGCCCGAACCAACCGCCTGCCGACCCCAAGCCGCATCAGCACAATGAGAAGCTTGAGCCCGCGCGTCTCCGGCGGGCGCCATGTGAAGTTGGAATATCCCTCATAGTAACGCGCGATGTTTTCGGGCAGCGTGCCGATGCTCACGGACGCACAGGTATCACAGATGAAGTACTCGAATTCTTCCCGCCACCCAAAGGTCATCTCCCGCGCGACCAGCCTCTCTCCGGGCCGTCCGACAAGGCAGTAAGGGCATCGGTCCAAGAAATCCTCCGGCGATCCGCATCCATGCTACACCACTCTCTGACGTGCGTCAGGAGCGCGGCAGATGTCGGGGTGGAGTCGTTGACACTAATATGACCTTGGGTTAATTGGTGCACTGCGAAAAAACGAGAAAAACCGGGAGAGACCTGAGGCATGAAGATTCTGGTCCCTGTGAAGCGTGTCATTGACTACAACGTCAAGGCGCGCGTGAAGGCCGACAAGACGGGCGTGGACCTGGCCAACGTCAAGATGTCGATGAATCCGTTCGACGAAATCGCCATCGAAGAGGCGATTCGCAAGAAGGAAGCGGGACAGGCGGAAGAGATCATCGCCGTGTCCATTGGCCCGGCACAGGCCCAGGAGACGCTGCGCACCGCCCTCGCCATGGGCGCCGACCGCGCGATCCTGATCCAGACCGACGAGCTGGTCGAGCCGCTCGCCGTCGCCAAGCTGCTGAAGGCCGTCGTCGACGCCGAACAGCCCAGGCTGGTGATCCTGGGCAAACAGGCCATCGACGACGACAGCAACCAGACCGGCCAGATGCTTGCCGCCCTGCTGGGCTGGCCCCAGGGCACCTTCGCCTCCATCGTCAAGATCGCCGGCGACGGCGTCGAAGTGACCCGGGAAGTGGACGGCGGCCTGGAGACGGTGGCGCTGACCCTGCCGGCCATCGTCACCACCGACCTGCGCCTCAACGAGCCGCGCTACGCCTCGCTGCCGAACATCATGAAGGCGAAGAAGAAGCCGATCGACGAGAAGACGCCCGACGCTTACGGCGTCGATGCGAAGCCCCGGCTTGAACTGCTCAAGACGTCGGAGCCGCCGAGCCGCAAGTCCGGCGTGAAGGTCGGCTCGCCGGCCGAACTCGTTGCCAAGCTCAAGGACGCCGGGGTGATCGGATGACCACGCTTCTTCTCGCCGATCACGACAACAAGTCGCTCAAGGACGCCACCGGCAAGGCGCTCACCGCCGCCAAGGCTCTCGGCGGCGACGTTCACATTCTCG
>JBKJNE010000360.1:0-7245 GCA_046596015.1 Alphaproteobacteria bacterium | reverse complement strand
CAGCAGCGGAACGACTTTATCCGCGCCTTCGTCAGGGACTACAATCGAACCAGACTGCGATGCCTCGGACACAAGGCACCTGCCGAAATCTTGGCTAACCTTCCGGGACACAACACGAAAGCCGGGATGACGAACTGAGTGGGTCGCACCGGCGGGGGCTAACCTACTCCGCCGCCGTCCGCACGTTCAGGACCTCGGCCGAGTGGTGCTCGGGTTTTTCCTCGTACCTGGCGAGCATGGGGACGGCGCGCAGTTCCTCCGGGATGTTCTCGATGCCGATCATCCGGTCGATGGACTCGTGCGCGTAGTAGATGCGCCGTTCCATGTAGCTGAGCCGGTAGCCCTTGAAGCCGGGGGAGAGCACCGCCTTCTGCTGCCATTCGAGGAACTGCAGGTCCTCGGCCATGACGATGTCCCAGAACGCCAGCAACGGATCCCAGCCCGCCGGACGCGGCGCATCGCCCCAGTCGCGGCCGAAATGCACCACGTCGACGCGGGTGCGGGTCCGCGAGATCGGCCAGAACATCAGGAATTGGCGGGCGGTCTCGCCCACCGGTGTGATGATGTTGGGGAAGATGTTGTGCGAGACGTGGTAGTTGCGGGCGATCTCGCCGGCCGGCACGCTGGGCATGGTCACCACGTTGCCGTCGCCATAGCCGCGCAGCTTGCGCTGCTTCGCCGGCGGCGCGTTGGTCGGGCAGGTCATGCGGGTATGGCCGTTGGGCAGCAGGCCCATGACGGCACCGCGGTGATCGAGCGACTCGCCCACGGTCTGCGGATGGATGCCCTTGATGTGGTACACCTCGAGGAAGGCGTCCATGGTGAGCTTCCAGTTGCACTCGAGCGTGTAGGACTTGATCTCGGCCGGGCGAAGCTGGTCGATCTCGAACTGCTCGAACTCGTCGCGGATCATGCCGAGCCATTCCAGCAGGGGCTGGGCGTTGGGATCCTCGTTGACGAAGACCCAAGGGCCCCACATCTCGCAGCGCACTTCCTGCAGGCCGAGGGTGGATTTGTCGAACGGCGCGGGAAAGTCGCGCTCGTCCATCACCGAGATCAGCCGCCCCTTCGTGTCATAGGTCCACTGGTGATAGGTGCAACGCAGCAGCGACTGCTTGCCGCACGCCTCGCGCACCAGCGGGGCGCCCCGGTGCGAGCAGACGTTGTAGAACGCGCGGATCTTCTCGTCCTTGTCGCGGATCAGGAAGATCGGCGCGTCGGGAATGTCGAGCAGCAGGTAGGAACCGGCTTCTGGAAGCTGGCTCTGGTGCGCGGCATAGAGCCACACCTTCGACCACAGGTGCTGCTTTTCCAGGTCGAAGAACTCCTGGCTGACGTAGCGGCCGGGCGGCAGCGGCGGCAGCGCCGGAAAATCCGCGGGCGGACCCTCCCGGTCCTGCTCCCACTTCATCCGCGCCTTCAGATTGGCAATCGATTGTGGATCGTCCATCGCCCGTGCTCCCGGCCTGACTCGGTCTCGAACTATGACGCGCGTTTTACAGTCACGCGAGCAGAATCATGAATTCTGGTACGCGCATTCATTTTGTGAGATCGGCATTCAGGCTGGACGGCCCTCGCCGCACGCGAAACAATGCGGCAAACACTTCTGGGGAGTCCGCCATGTCCGAGCCCGTGCTGCTGGTCGAAAAGACCGGCGAGATCGCCATCGTCACGCTGAACCGGCCGAACGCCATGAACGCGCTGTCGCGCGAGCTGCGCAGCGCCATCGCCGGGACGGTCGACGAGCTGGAAGCCGATCCCGGCGTGCGGGTGATGATCCTGACCGGCGCGGGCAAGGCGTTCTGCGCCGGCCTCGACCTGAAGGAGCTGGGCCAGAAGGGCCTGTCCAACCCCAACGACACCATCACCCAGGGCGATCCGGTGCGGTCGCTGGGCAAGTTCAGCGGGCCGATCATCGGCGCGATCAACGGCGTCGCCATCACCGGCGGCTTCGAGCTGGCGCTGGCCTGCGACGTGCTGATCGCCTCGCCGGGCGCCAGGTTCGCCGACACCCATGCGCGCGTGGGCGTGATGCCCGGCTGGGGCCTGAGCCAGAAGCTGAGCCGCGCCATCGGCATCTACCGCGCCAAGGAGCTGTCGCTGACCGGCAACTTCCTGTCGGCCCAGCAGGCCGCCGACTGGGGCCTGGTGAACCGGGTGGTGAATCACGAGGAACAGCTGCTGCCCACCTGCCTGCAACTCGCCCGGGACATGCTGTCGGTGCTCCCGGATATGCTGGTGAACTACAAGGCGGTGATCGACGAAGGCTTCGCCCAGTCGTTCGGCGACGGCATGGCGACCGAACAGCGCCGCGCCCGAGCCGCCAACGTCACCGTGTCGCCCGAGGAAGTCGAGAAGCGCCGCGCCGCCATCCAGGCGCGCGGCAAGTCGCAGGTTTGAGCATGGTCCCGTTCCACTTCGCCATGACGCTGGACGTGCCGGCGGCGACCGCGTGGAAAGTCCTGCGCGACTTCGGCTCGCTGCTCGCCTGGGTGAAGGGCGGCGACGTCGGCACACTGGAGGTCTCAGGCAGCGGCGTCGGCATGCTGCGCGACTTCACCCTGCCCCGCTTCGGCACCGTGCAGCACCGGCTGGACGAAGTGAACGAAGCCGACCATGCCATCCGCTATTCCCTGACCAAGGGACGGCCGCTCGACATGAAGGACTACTGGACCCGCATCTCGCTGACCGAGTTGAGCGCGGGCACGTGCCGCATCGACTGGCGCTCGGCATTCGAGCCCCATGACGGTGTAGATCCCGCCGCCATCGCCGAGGGTCTGACCGGCGCCTACCGCGACATGTCGGAACGGCTGGCGGTCTACGCCAGGACGCTCTGACCCCGGTTTTCCTTCACCCGAACGACGTCGGCGTCATCTTGCGGGGGAAGTCGTCGCTGACCATGCGCTTGGGCCACAGGAACTGCAGCGTGCACTTCTTGATCTTCCACTCGCCGCCCACCTTCTCGTAGTCCTCGTCATAGATGCCGTACCACACCACCGGGTTGGCGCGCGGGTCCGGCTCGTTCGAGATGTCGTGCAGGTAGGTGCGGCTGATGGCATAGGTCGGGCTGGTCATCTCGATCCACATGTTGGTGGTGGCGTGGAAGCCGCCATAGGGGATCGCGTTCTTGAACACCTCGGCCCAGCCCTTGTGGATCTGGTCGCGGCCGGTCCAGGTGCCATACGGGCCGAACACGCATACGCAATCCTCGGCGACGATCTGGGCCAGCGCCGGGATGTCGCGGCCGTCCATCAGGTGCGAGTACATCTGCTTCACCTTCCGGATTTTCTCGATCTCCAGCAGCTTGCGGAGTTCCTTGACCTCGTCGGCGGTAAGCGTGTCGCTCATTGATCGTCTCCCCTGGCGCGCGCTCCGGCCCCTCCGGAATCAGTCACGCGTGAATGCCGCACACTAGCATGACGGACCGGGCTTACAACGGGCGATAACGGCGCTACTGTGCGCCCTTAACTCGAAGGAGACACCGGTGGAGCAGGCCGCGGCTCTCGAAGGCACCTGGGACTACATCATCGTCGGCGCAGGGTCCGCCGGATGCGTGCTGGCCAACCGGCTGTCGGCGGACGGCGCGGTCCGGGTGCTGCTGCTGGAAGCGGGCGGCGACGCCAATTACCACTGGGTGAACATTCCCATCGGCTACCTGTTCTGCATGGGCAACCCGCGCACCGACTGGCTGATGAAGACCGAGCCGGACGCCGGGCTGAACGGAAGGGCGCTGGACTATCCGCGCGGCAAGGTGCTTGGCGGCTGCTCGTCGATCAACGGCATGATCTACATGCGCGGCCAGGCCGCCGACTATGACGGCTGGCGCCAGCAGGGCAACACCGGCTGGGGCTGGGACGACGTGCTGCCGTATTTCCGCAAGTCCGAGGACTATCACAAGGGCGCCAGCGACCTGCATGGCAGCGGTGGCGAATGGCGGGTGGAGAAACAACGCATCTCGTGGCCGATCCTCGACGCCTTCCGCGACGCGGCCGAGGAGGTCGGCATCCCGCGCACCGACGACTTCAACAAGGGCACCAACGAGGGCTCGGGCTATTTCGAGGTGAACCAGAAGCGCGGCGTGCGCTGGCACACCGCCAAGGCGTTCCTCGACCCGGTGCGCGCCCGGCCGAATTTGCGCGTCATCACCGGAGCAGAGACCGAATCCCTGGTGCTGGACGGCAGCCGGGTCACCGGCGTCCGCTTCCGCCAGAACGGCGTGCTGAAGCAGGCCCGCGCCGAGGGCGAGGTGATCCTGTCGGCGGGCGCGGTCAACTCACCCAAGATCCTGGAACTGTCGGGCATCGGCGACCCGGCGGTGCTGGGCGGATTCGGCGTGCCCGTGGCCCACGCGCTATCCGGCGTCGGCGGCAATTTGCAGGACCATCTGCAGATTCGTACCGTCTTCCAGGTGTCGAATACCATCACCCTGAACCAGCTGGCCGGCAGCCTGTTCGGCAAAGGCAAGCTGGGGCTGCAATATCTGCTGACCCAGTCGGGGCCGCTGTCCATGGCGCCCAGCCAGCTCGGCATCTTCGCGCGCAGCGACAAGCGGCTGGAGACGCCCGACCTGGAATATCACGTGCAGCCGCTGTCGACGAACAAGCTGGGCGAGCCGCTGCACAAGTTCCCGGCGGTGACCGCCTCGGTGTGCAACCTGCGGCCGGAAAGCCGAGGCAGCATCCACATCCGCGCCGCCGATCCGCGCCTGCCGCCGGCGATCCGGCCCAACTACCTGTCGGCCGAGAACGACCGGCAGGTGGCGCTGCGCTCGATCAAGCTGACCCGCCAGCTGATGGCGGCGAAGGCGATTTCACAGTTCAATCCAACGGAAATACTGCCGGGACCGCAGGTGGCGTCGGACGCGGAGCTGCTGGCGAAGATCGGCGACATCTCGACCACCATCTTCCATCCCGTCGGCACCGCGAAGATGGGCGACGGACCGGACGCGGTGGTCGACTCGCGGCTGCGGGTGCATGGCCTGTCCGGGCTGCGCGTGGTCGATGCCTCGGTGATGCCGAGCATCGTCTCGGGCAACACCAATTCGCCGGTGATCATGATCGCCGAGAAGGCGTCGGACATGATCCGCGAGGATCGCCGCGCCGGCTGAGCCTCAGGCGGTTCTGCCGCGGCGGCGCTCGAACTGTTCGGCGAGCGCGCCGGTCAGCACCTTGCCCGCCGCGTTGCGCGGGAACGCATCGACCACCAGGACATAGCGGGGCGCTTTCACACCAAGCCGGGCGCGGTAGAACGCCTCGAGCTCCCGGTTGTCGATGGGTTCGCGCAGGACGATGGCCGCCACGGGAATGTGCTGGTGCTCCTGGGATTTCAGCGGGAACGCGACCGCTTCGGCAATGGAGGGATGCCGCAGCAGCACGGACTCGATCTCGGCCGGGTAGATGTTGATGCCGTCCATGATCATCATGTCGTCGGTGCGGCCGTGGAAGATCAACTGGCCGTCCTCGTTCCACGACGCCAGGTCGCCCGGATAGAACCAGCCGTCCTTGAAGTACCGCGCGGTGGTCTCCGGGTCGTTCAGATAGGACGTCGTCATGGTGTCGGACCTGGCCCGGATCATCCCGACCTGGCCGGCCGCCTCGATCACGCCCGAGTCGCCCACCAGCTGCACTTCGACGCCGGGAACCGGATAGCCGATGCTGCCGGGCGCGTCGCCCGTGCCGAACGATCCGACCGCGGAGAGGAAGCCGATTTCCGACGCGCCGTAGGCCACCACCATGTTGGGCGCGACATATTTGCGCCCGGCGGCACGCAGGTCGTCGTCGATCGCGGCGGTCGAGCACAGCAGGTCGCGCACATGGGGCAGCAGGTGTCCGGACAGCCGGCGCTGCTTCGCGACGGCGACCAGCGCATTCAGGTGCAACGGCGTCACCCAAAGGACGCTGGCGCGGCTCTCGTTGATGTAGTCGACGGTCACCGGAACGGCGTAGGTGTCGGGCAGGACGATGGCGCCGCCGCAGATCGTCGCCCAGTGCAGCCGCTGCAGGGTGACGCTGAAATGCATCGGTGGCAGGCTGAAGATGCGGTCGTAGACCAGCATCGGCAGGGCGGACCGCATGGTCAGGTAGCGTTTCCAGGTCTGGCGATGGGTCTGGAACAGTGCCTTGGGATCGCCGGTCGTGCCAGACGACATCATGCCGAGCCAGGGCAGGTCCGCGTCCTCATCCGTCAGCAGGAAGGGTTCGGCGGGAAGGTGGTCATAGGCCTGCAGGCGCGGTTCGACCGTGATGCTCTGCTGGAACGCCGAGCCATCGCTAGGGGAATCGGTGATCAGCCGGCCGAGCCCGAACTGCTTGATGCCGACCTGCTGGATTTCCGCCGTGTCGGACGCGGCGAACCAGTACTGGACCGCGCCCATGCGCGACAGCGCCAGCGACACCACCGCGCCGACCGCGCAGGCGGCGATGACGACGCCCAGCCGGTCGCCCCGCCGGACGCCTTTCTCCGCCAGATAGCCCGCCATCCGCCAGACGGCCCCGTCGAGCTCGGCATAGCTCAGACGCAGGCCGGGCGTGATCAGGGCGACGGCCCTGGGCCGCTCGGCGGCATGCTGGCGGATCGGGGCTGTCAGATTCATGGGCACTCCTCGCGCAGGCGGTCCACGCGGACGATGTCGATCCGCTTCCAGCGCGATTCCCAGTCGATGCGGTCGACCTGGGTGACCCGCACGTCGAGCCCGGGATGCAGCACGCGCCGGAGCATGGCCTCCAGCGCCGCGACCTCGCCGGCCGCTAGCGGCCGGCCGGCGCGCACGAAGGCCTCGATGGCGTTGTCACGATACTGGACGACACGGTATTCCAGGACCGGCGCGATCGTCCGCCAGTACTCGCCGGTCAACTCGGCCAATCGCCGCGACCCGTCGGGCAACACGATGAAGCTGCGTTCGCGCCCGACGATCTCCTTGATCACCGGCAGTGTGAGGCCGCAATCGCACGCATCGCCGGCGACGGCGCGGTCGCCGATGTCGTAGCGGATCAGCGGCATGGCGTAGTTGTACAGGGCCGTTACCAGCACCTTGCCCTCCTCGCCGGCGCGCACCGGCCGGTTGTCGTCGTCGACGATCTCCACATGGGCCGTTCCGGTCAGACCGTGATAATGCGCGTGCTTCGGGCACTGGAACGCGAGCCAGCCAGCCTCTTCGCAGGAATAGCTGTCGACGATACGGGCGCCGAAGGCCCGGCGCACCGCCTCGCGATGCTCGGCGCGCACCACTTCGCCGAAGGTCAGCAC
>JBKJNE010000351.1:0-6475 GCA_046596015.1 Alphaproteobacteria bacterium | reverse complement strand
CAGCAGCGGAACGACTTTATCCGCGCCTTCGTCAGGGACTACAATCGAACCAGACTGCGATGCCTCGGACACAAGGCACCTGCCGAAATCTTGGCTAACCTTCCGGGACACAACACGCACGCGGGGACCCAGATGATCGCAGGGCACCACAGCCACCATAAGCTCGGTCACGAAGAAACTTTTTGCATTATCGAAGCACACCACCGCCTCGTTCCCTGCCCCGCCTGGGTTCCCGCGTGCGCGGGAATGACGAGTAATTTTAATGGTTTAATGGATCGGTGGAAACATCCGGAAACACCGCGATCACCTCACCAAGCCACGCATACAACGCATCGTAGTCCCCATAACCGGTGCGCCCGAACCGCACGACCACCAGGTCCTTCGACGGCACCATGGCGATCACCTGCCCGCGGTGGCCGCTGGCGATGAACGTGTCGGCGGGCATGGTCGAAAGGCGCTTGCCGGGGTTGACCCAGGTCATGGCGCCGTAGACGCCGTTGTCCTGAGGCGTGCGCATGAAATCGACCCAGCCCACGGGCAGCACCTGCCGTCCGTCCCAGACGCCGCCGCGCAGCATCAGCAGGCCGAAGCGCGCCCAGTCCCGCGCCGTCGCATGCACCCAGGACGAGCCGACGAACGTGCCCGAGACATCGAACTCGGGCTCGGCGCTGGTCATGCCGATGGGATCGAACAGCGCCTGCTTCATGAAGGCCAGGTACGCATCTTTCGTGCCTCCCACCGCATCCCGCAGGATGCCCGACAGCAGGTTGGCCGTGCCGCTGGAATAGGCGAAACGCTCGCCGGGTTTTGCGGCCAAAGGCCTGCTTCCGGCATAGGCGGCCATGTCCTCCCGCTCCGATCCGAAGAGCATCGGCAGTACGTCCGACGTGAACGGGTTGAAATAGGCCTCGTTGAAATCCAGTCCGTCGGTCATCTGCAGAAGATTGCGGACGGTGATGGCGTGACGCGGATCGGCATCATCGCGCCAGGCGGCGACCGGTGCGGGCGCGTCCAGCGCCACCTTGCCCTCGCGGACCGCGACCCCGGCGAGCGCTCCAAGCACGGTCTTGGCGACCGACTGGGACAGGAACCTGCGGTCCGCGTCGAAGCCCGGCGCGTATCGTTCGGTGACCAGCATGCCTCGATGGACGATCAGCAGGGCACGTGTGCCGGGCACCGGACCCTTGCCCGAGAATACGACGTCCAATAGCGCATCGAGCAGGCCCGCCTCGACATCCTTCGCCGGGGTAGCCATGGACCATTCATTCGTCGGCCACTTCACGCCCTCACGCTGCGGCGGCGTGGGCACCAACGCCAGCGCGGGTCCGGCCCACAACGACACCAGCAGCGCGAGCAGCACCCGCATCAGCGCACCATGCAGCCGCTGCCCGGCTCGAAGCGGCCGGTGGCGTGGACCAGTCCCCAGATCGACGTGGTTACCCGCCGCTCGTCCGGCTTGAACCGGAAATCGGTGCCGCCGAAGCCCAGCGGATCCTCGGCGACGCAGAAGCCGTCGTCGCCGCCGTCGATGTAGCGGCACTGGCAGGCCCATTTGGCGCTGGTATCGACGGCAAGCTGAGCCGCTGGCGGCAGCTTCCACGCGAGGAACGCCACGCCCAGCCCGAGGACGGCGAGCGCCCCGGTCAGGATGCGGCACCGCCCCGCAGTCACGACAGGGTGTAGGCCAGGTCTTCCTTCGAGCGCCTGCCGGGCTCGAAATCCTCGGCCTTGTAGTACGAGCCCTCGACCTTCTCGGTGGTGCTCCAGTCGCGCACCACCACCCGCTTGATGATCAGCCACGCGCCGTTGCGCTTCTTCAGCTTGTCCAGGTAGCGGCCGCCGAAGCGGTCCAGATAGGTGGCGTCGCCGTCCTTGCGCACATGATAGGCGACGAACCAGGTCTCGGCCTTGGCGGTCTCGTGGTGGATGTCGATGATCGACTGGTTGAGCGTGTGCGACGTGGATTCCGTATGATCGGCCAGCGCCTTGGTCACATAGGACCCGAACGCCTTGCCCGGCCCCTTGTAGGCGCCGTGGTCGTCGGTGGAGTCCTCGTCATAGACCGAGCTGACCAGTTCCGCGTCGCCCCGGTCGATGCCGCGCGTGTAGCGGTACAGCACCTGGCGGATCTTGTAATCGTCGATCAACTTCTGGATGTCGGCGTCCATGTAGCTCTCCCCTCAAAATCATCCTGCGCCCTCTCGGGCGCAGACAAGATGATTGACTCTAAAGTGCTAGGGCAGCTTGCCTGCGTTCAAGCGAACGCAGGCTGCCCTAGTCGATGTCGCCCGACTATATTGCATCCGGAGGGAGAGACGACATGGCAAAGAACAAGGTGCTGGTGGCCGGCGCGACCGGGCTGGTGGGGCGCGCAGCGATCGAGGAATTCGCGGCGCGCGGCTGGGATGTCGCCGGCGTGTCGCGGCGCATCCCCGACGATCTCGACGCGGACGCCGAGCTGATCTCGGTCGACCTGACCGACCGCGCCGCGTGCGAGCGCGTGTTCGGCGCCATGCACGGCGTCACCCATCTGGTCTTCGCCGCGCTCTACGAGAAGCCGGGCCTGTTCGCCGGCTGGCGCGAGCGCGACCAGATGGAGACCAACCTGGCCATGCTGGCCAATCTGTTCGAGCCGCTGGAGCGGGCGGCGACAGGCCTGCGCCATGTGTCGATCCTGCAGGGCACGAAGGCCTACGGCGCCCACTTCAAGCCCATCGAGGTGCCCGCCCGCGAGAACCGGCCGCGCGATAACCACGAGAACTTCTACTGGCTGCAGGAGGATTTCCTGCGCGCGCGCCAACCGGGCAAGGCCTGGAGCTGGACGGTGATCCGGCCGCAGATCGTGTTCGGCCATGCCGTCGGCGCGCCGATGAACCCCATCGCCGCCATCGGCGTCTATGCCGCCATCCGCCGCGAGCTTGGGCTGCCGCTGTCGTATCCGGGTGGCCCGCCGGTGGTGATGGAAGCGGCCGACGCCCGCATCGTCGCGAAGATGCTCGCCTGGGCGGCGACCGAGCCGGCCTGCTCCAACGAGATATTCAACGTGACCAACGGCGACGTGTTCGTGTGGCCTTATGTCTGGCCGGCCATCGCCCATTGCTTCGGTATGGACACCGGCAGGCCCGAGCCCATGTTTCTCGCCCAGGAGATGCCGAAATACGAGGCGGTCTGGCAGGATCTGGTCAAACGCCACGGCCTGAGGCCGCACACCATCCGCGAGCTGGTCGGCGACTCCTTCCACTACGTCGACGGCATCGGCGCCACCGGCCGCGACCGCGCGCCGCCGCCCGCCATCGTCAGCACCATCAAGGCGCGCCGGCTCGGCTTCCACGACTGCATCGACACCGAGGACATGTTCGCCTGGTGGTTCGACAGGCTGCGCGCCCTGAAAATCCTGCCGCCGCTCTAGGAGACGCCCATGCATCCGGTCATGCTGCGCCGCCATGATCGAGCGGGATTGCGCACGCGCAAAGCCGCCGCCGCCAATTGTGCTATCCTGCGCCCGCAGCCAGGGGATATCCGATGAAACCCGACCGTGAGCGCGTCGAGCCCGGCGTTTTCGCCATGCGCAGCCTGTTCCTGCCCGCCGCCGCGTCGGCGCTGCTCGCGCTGGGACTGGGCATGGCGTCTTCCTGCCACTCCAATGCCGGTGCCTGGGCGCTGATCGCCGCGCCGGCGTTCGCGGCCATCGGCGCGGTCGGCGGACCCGAGCGGGGCCTTGGCGCGCGTCTCGGCATCGGCGTCATGTCCACCGCCCTCAACCTGTTCCTCATGGTCGCCATCGGCCTGGCGGTCGCCTGGACGTCGTGCGGCTATTAGTTTCGGTGTGGTTTCGGTAATAGTGCATTTAACTATTCCAAGACCCACGCGGCGCATCCCCTCAGGGGTTTTCCGGATGCTGCGGCAACCCGTCGTCGAGGACGATCCACGCCTGCTTCGACGACACCCAGATGTGCTCAGTGGGCCGGAACCAGTCGGGATCGTCCAGGCTGCCCATGGCGAGGCCGATGGCGTTACCGCTCGCCCGCTTTGAAAACAGCGTGGTGCCGCAGTTGGGGCAGAACCCGCGTCGCAGTCCCGGCGACGATGGATACCAGGCCACCGGGCCGGTGATGGCCAGCGTGTCGAACGGTACCTGCACGCGGGCGTAGAAGGCCGCACCGGTCGCCTTCTGACAGATGTGGCAGTGGCAGACGCGGATGTTGAGAGGTTCGGCGCCGGTCTCGTAGCGGCAGGCGCCGCAGAGGCAACCGCCGGTGATCGCTTGGGTCATGTGGCGTCTCGTCTTTGTGCTACACACCCCACTTTCTCCGATTCTGCGAGCAAAGCGAAGCAGCCCAGCCGGGACACCACACGGTCATCACCGGATCGGCTGGATCGCGTCGCTTCGCTCGCGAAATCGGTGCGGGTTAGATCGTCTCCGCCGCCTTCAGCGCCGCGATCTCGTCCTCGGACTTCCCCAGCAGCCCGCCATAGACCTCGTCGTTATGCGCCCCCAGCGGCTCGCCCACCCAGGCGACCTTGCCCGGCGTCTCCGACAGCTTCGGGAACGCGTTCTGCATCCAGATGTTGGAAAAATCCGGATGCGGCATGTGGACGATGGCCTCGCGCGCCTTGAAGTGCTCGTCCTGCATCATGTCGGGCGCCTTGTAGATCTTGCCCGCCGGCACGGCGTTCTCCTCCATCAGGTCGGCGAGATATTTCGCCGGGAAATCCTTCGTCCAGTCGCCGATCAGCGCGTCCAGCTCCGCCTGGTGCCTGCCGCGCGCGGTGTGGGTCGCATAGCGCGGATCGGTGGCAAGTTCAGGCCTACCCATGGCCTCGCACAGCCGGCCGAACACGCTGTCCTGGTTGGCGGCGATCAGGATGTCGCCGTCGCTGGTCGGATAGACGTTGGACGGCGACACGTTGGGCAGCACGGCCCCGGTGCGCTCGCGGATGAAATTGGCCTCGGTGTATTCGGGGATGGTCGATTCCATCATCGCCAGCACCGCTTCGTAGATCGCGCTGTCGATCACCTGGCCGCGGCCGGTCAGGTGCCGCCGGTGCAGCGCCATCACCGCACCCAGGCAGGCCATGGTGGCGGCCAGCGAATCGCCGATCGACAGGCCGACGCGGGACGGCGGCGTGCTGGGATCGCCCGCCAGATTGCGCATGCCGCCCATGGCCTCGCCGATGGAGCCGTAGCCCGCCCGTGGTGAATATGGACCGGTCTGTCCATAGCCGGAAACGCGGATCATGATCAGGCCCGGATTGATCCTGGACAGCTCGTCATAGCCCAGGCCCCACTTCTCGAGCGTGCCGGCGCGGAAGTTCTCGATCAGGAAGTCGGCCTTGGCGACCAGCTCTCGCAGAATGTCCTGTCCGTCTTTCGTCCGCAGATTGAGGGTGACGGACTTCTTGTTGCGGGCGATCACCGACCACCAGACCGGCTTGTTGCGACCCCATTCGCGCATCGGGTCGCCCACGTCCGGCTGCTCGACCTTGATCACCTCGGCGCCGTGGTCGGCCATGAGCTGGCCGCAGAACGGCCCGGCGATGAGCTGTCCCAGCTCGATCACGCGCAGGCCCTGAAGGGCGCCGAACGGGTCGCCTTCCGCCATGGGTTGCCTCCTCTAACCGCTTTCGTCCGATCCGTCCGGTCGATATACATAAGAGCATGCGCCAGGTCACCATCCTCGAAGTGAGCCCGCGCGACGGACTGCAGAACGAGTCCGTCGTGTTCTCGACCGCGCAGAAGCTGGAGCTGATCGACCGCGCCATCGCCGCCGGCGCAAGGCGCATCGAGGTGGCCAGCTTCGTCCATCCCGGCAAGGTGCCGCAGATGGCCGACGCCGAAGCCGTGGTGGCCGGCCTGCCCGACCTGAAGGGCGTGCAGTATATCGGCCTTGTGCTCAACAAGCGCGGCTACCTGCGCGCGCTGGCGACCCGCGAGGGCAACCGCCGCGGCGTCGACCAGGTGGGATTCGTCGCCATCGCCACCGACAGCTTCGGCCGGCGCAACCAGGGCCAGACATCGGACGAGTCCGTCCGCGAAGGCCTCGACATCCTGCGGCTGGCGAAGCAGGACGGCATCAGCGCCCAGGCGATGATCGCCGTCGCCTTCGGCTGTCCGTTCGAGGGCGAGGTGGACGCCGGGCGCGTCATCGACGTCGCCAGGCGGCTGGCCGAGGGCGACCCGGCCGAGATCGGCCTCGCCGACACCATCGGCGTCGGCATCCCGTCACAGGTCAGCGACCTGCTGGGGCGGCTCAACGAGGAAATCCCGCACATCAGAACGCGCGTCCATTTCCACGACACGCGCCACACCGGCGTCGCCAACGCCTGGGCGGCCTGGCTGGCCGGCGTCGAGGTGATCGACGCCAGCATGGCCGGTCTGGGCGGCTGTCCGTTCGCGCCGG
Source organism: Alphaproteobacteria bacterium (assembly GCA_046596015.1). GTDB lineage: Bacteria > Pseudomonadota > Alphaproteobacteria > SMXS01 > SMXS01 > RI-34. The sequence goes on along the minus strand of JBKJNE010000351.1, from coordinate 74 downwards.
GCGCCACCGGCAACGTGGCGACCGAGGACGTGGTCTACATGCTGGAGCGCGGCGGCGTGGACACCGGCCTCGAT
>JBKJNE010000174.1:0-2752 GCA_046596015.1 Alphaproteobacteria bacterium | reverse complement strand
GCATCAATATCCAGGTGATCTCCACCTCGGAGATCAAGATCAGCGTGCTGATCGCCGCGAAATATACGGAACTGGCTCTCCGCGCCCTGCATTCCGCCTACCAGCTCGACGCGACCTGATGGCATGACCAACATGCGGGGGAGAGCACGTCTCGACGAGCTGTGGCGCCGGGGGTGCGAATTCCTCGGCACGTCGCACGCCATCATGGGCGGTGCGATGACCTGGCTCTCCGAGCGCCACCTCGTGTCGGCCATCTCCAACGCGGGCGGATTCGGCGTCATCGCCTGTGGTTCCATGACACCTGAGCTTCTCGAGCGGGAGATACGCGGAACACGCGCTTTGACCGCCAGGCCGTTCGGTGTGAACCTGATCACGATGCATCCGGCGCTGGAGGATCTGATCGGGGTCTGCCGCGAACAGAAAGTCGGGCATGTGGTCCTTGCGGGCGGCGTCCCGCCGGGCAAGGCGATCGACGCGGTCAAGGCGTATGGCGCGAAGCTGGTGTGCTTTGCTCCAGCGCTGGTGATGGCCAGGAAGCTGGTGCGCACCGGCGTCGACGCACTGGTCATCGAGGGCAGCGAGGCCGGCGGCCATATCGGCCCGGTCAGCACCGCCGTCCTTGCCCAGGAAATCCTGCCGCACATCAGGGACGTGCCGGTGTTCGTCGCCGGTGGCATCGGCCGCGGCGAGGCCATGGCTATGTATCTCGAGATGGGCGCCAGCGGCGTGCAGCTCGGCACGAGGTTCGTCTGCGCCACCGAATGCGTCGCCCATCCGGCGTTCAAGAAGGCGTTCATCCGCGCCAACGCCCGCGATGCCATGCCGTCGGTGCAGCTCGACAAGCGCTTTCCCGTGATCCCGGTGCGGGCGCTGATGAACGCGGCCACCGAGGAATTCATGGAGACGCAGCGCTCGGTCATCGAGCGTTTCCAGGCCGGCGAGCTCAACCAGCAGGCGGCCCAGCTCGAGATCGAGCACTACTGGGCCGGCGCCCTGCGCCGTGCCGCGATCGATGGCGACGTTGAGACCGGATCGCTGATGGCGGGCCAGAGCGTCGGCATGGTCACCGCCGAGCAGCCCACAGCCGACATCATCGCCGAACTGGTCGATCAGGCCGCCGCACACCTGGCAGGCCGGCAGCCATGCCCATGACGCCGCTCAATCCCGCTGGCCCCAGATTGCTGCTGAGGCGCATGCGCGAGGTCATGGCCACGCCGCAGCCGCCGCAGCAGAAGCTGGACCAGATGGTGCGGGTGATCGCCAACAACATGGTCGCCGAGGTGTGCTCCATCTATCTGGTGCGCGCCGGCGACATCCTCGAGCTGTTCGCCACCGTCGGCCTGAACCCGGAAGCCGTCCACAAAACCAATCTGCGCGTCGGCGAAGGCCTGATCGGCGAGATCGCGGCGCGTGGCGCGCCGCTCAACCTGGCCGACGCCCAGTCCCATCCGAACTTCGCCTACCGGCCGGAGACGGGCGAGGACATCTATCATTCACTGATGGGCGTGCCGGTGATCCGCGCCGGCCGCGTGCTCGGCGTGCTGGCGGTGCAGAACGTCACCCAGCGCCTCTACACCGAAGAAGAAACCGAGGCGCTGCAGACTGTCGCCATGGTGCTCGCCGAGCTGGTCGGCTCGGGCGAGCTGATCGATCCCAGCGAGGTGCACGAAGGCACCTTCGCCCAGGGCCATCCGCCCAAGATCGACGGCGTCGCGCTGGCCGAGGGCATCGCCATCGGCCAGGTGGTGCTGCACGAGCCGCGTGTGCAGGTCACGCACCTGATCGCCGAGGACGAAACCGTCGAGCATGCAAGGCTCGACGAGGCGTTGGGGAGCCTGCGGTCGTCGCTGGACAATCTGCTCGAGACGTCCGACCTGGGCATCGAGGGCGACCATTTCGAGGTGCTCGAAACCTACCGCATGTTCGCCAACGACCGCGGCTGGATCGAGAAGATCCGTGACGCCATTCGTGGCGGCCTGACGGCGGAGGCGGCGGTCCAGCGCGTCCAGGTGGACAACCGCGTCCGCATGGCCAAGATCAACGATCTATACCTTCGCGAGCGGCTGAGCGACCTGGACGACCTGGCCAACCGTCTGATCCGCCACCTGATGGGCCTGGAGCAGGGCGCCGTCGCCGATCTTTACGACCAGACCATCGTGGTGGCGCGCAACCTGGGTCCGACCGAGCTGCTGGACTACGACCGTTCCAAGCTGCGCGGACTGATCCTGGCCGAAGGTACGCCCAGCTCGCACGTGGCGATCATCGCCAAGGCGCTGGGCATTCCGGTCATCGGCCAGATCGAGGGCATCGTCGGCATCGTCGATCCGGGCGACCAGATCATCGTCGACGCGATGACCGAGCAGGTCTTCCTGCTGCCGACCCAGGACGTCATCGACGTCTACGAGGAGGCAATCGCCCTGCGCGAGCAGCGCCGCGCCGCCTATGCCGAGCACCGCGACCTGCCGGCGACCACCAGGGACGGCATCGATATCGCGCTGCATATCAATGCTGGTCTGCTCGTCGATCTGCCGCACCTGGAAGATTCAGGCGCCCATGGCATCGGCCTGTTCCGCACCGAGTTCCAGTTCATGGTCGGCTCGACCTTCCCGCGCCACGACGCGCAGCGCGAACTGTACAGCCGGGTGCTCGACGCGGCCGGCGACAAGCCGGTGATCTTCCGCACCCTCGATATCGGCAGCGACAAGGTCGTGCCGTTCCTCGAGCGGCCGAAGGAGGAGAACCCGGCGCTGGG
>JBKJNE010000119.1:0-3878 GCA_046596015.1 Alphaproteobacteria bacterium | reverse complement strand
TGGTTGGTGTTGGCGCGCAGCACCTTCATCGGCACCCAGCCATTGCCTTCGGCGCGGGCGCGGAAGCCCTCGTAGATCTCGTCGCGCCCGTTCCAGACGCCGTAGTGGCCGAACTCGCACCGGGCGTCGGGCAGGAACAGCGCGATCATGTCGTCCAGCCGGTTGGCATCCATGAGTTGGGTGAACTTGACCATCAGCTTCCTTACGGCCTCGACCTCCAGCAATTCCCGCACCAGGCCGATTTCCTCGGCCGTCAGTTCCGTCATGCCAACCTCCCTATTGCAAGCATCACGCCATCACCTTGCCTTGGGCGATACCCAGATCCTCGCGGTAGTAGCGGCCGGCCATGTAGTAGTGCCAGGCGCCCCACAACCCCAGCATCGACACGATCATCAAGGAATAGCGCAGCGAGTCGCTGCCATAATAGGGCAGCAGCAAGTCGCTGATGATGCCCACCGCGACCGGGCCGAGACCCAGGCCGATCAGGTTGATCACGAACAGCAGGATGGCCGAGGCCTGCGCCCGCATCCGCAGCGGCGACAGCGTCTGCACCATGGCGAAGGTCGAGCCCTGGTAGGTGGCCGCGAGCGCGATCATCGGGATGAACGCGAGCATGGCGATCCAGAGATTGTCCGGCAGGTAGAACAGGAACACCAGCGGGATGGCCGCCAGCTTGGATACCGAGACGACCCACGGCGTCCAGCGCGGGTCCTTCTCGCTCAGCCGGTCCGCCAGCTTGCCGGCTACGATGGCGCCGATGATCCCCATGAGGCCGCCCGCCGGCCCCATCAGCAGGCCGACTTCCTTGCCCGTCAGGCCGTGCGAGCGCATCAGGAAAGCGGCGCCCCACGCCGAGATGCCGTAGCCGACGAACGCCACCAGCGTGCAGCCGGCGATGGTGTGCCGCAGGCTGCGGATGCGCCACAGATGCACGAAGGCGTCCGCGAGGCCTTGCTTGTCGGGCGCCGTGTGGACCGCGTCGGCCACGCCGCGCGCCGGCTCGCGAATGGTGAAGCGCACCAGCAGCGCGAGCGCCAGGCCTGGAAAGCCCACGACCAGGAATGCGGCGCGCCAGCCATAGGCGTCCTCGACCATGCCGCCGATCAGCGCCCCGAACATCAGGCCGATATGGATGCCCCAGGAATAGATCGCCATCGCCGAGGTGCGCTCGCGCAGCGGGTAGAGGTCGGCGATCATCGAATGCGACGGCGGACCCGCGCCCGCCTCGCCGACGCCGACGCCGATGCGCGCCGCCGCCAGCTGCCAGAAATTCTGCGCCGCGCCGCACAACGCGGTCATGCCTGACCAGATGGCGACCGCCCAGGCGATGATATTCCGGCGGTTGGTCCGGTCGGCCAGCATGGCGACGGGCAGGCCGAGCCCGGCGTAGAAGACCGCGAACGAGAACCCGGTGAGGAAGCCCATCGCCGTGTCGGAGACGCCGAACTCCTCCTTAATGGGCTGGACCAGGATGTTGATGATGCTGCGGTCGATGAAGCTCGACGTATAGACGACGACCAGCAGGAACAGCGTGTAGCGCCGTGTCGACGCGTCGATGGTTTCCCCCTGGGCTCCCGCGTGAGCCATGCATCCTCTCCCGTTTATCCGGCTTGTTTGTTGTGCCCAGAAAAGCATCACGCGTTCCCGGGCGCCACCGATTTCGTGCGCAACATCTTGGCAGCTACGAAAAAAACGCTATGGCGCTAAAGAACTTCGCCCCATATAACCGCGCCTTCACAAAACTCGGATAACTATATCCTATGACCGACACGATCCGCCGCCTGCGCAACATTGCCATCATTGCCCATGTCGACCATGGCAAGACGACGCTGGTCGACAAGCTGCTTCGCCAGTCCGGCACGCTGGAGACGCGTGGCGAGCAGGAAGAGCGGGTCATGGACTCCAACGACATCGAGAAAGAGCGCGGCATCACCATCCTGGCCAAGAACACGGCCATCACCTGGGAAGGCTGGCGTATCAACATCGTCGACACCCCCGGCCACGCCGACTTCGGCGGCGAGGTCGAGCGCGTGCTGTCCATGGTGGATTCGGTGCTGCTGCTGGTCGATGCGGTCGACGGCCCCATGCCGCAGACCCGCTTCGTCACCAACAAGGCGCTGCAGCGCGGCCTGCGCCCGATCGTCGTCATCAACAAGGTGGACCGTCCAGGCGCGCGCCCGGACTGGGTCGTCGACCAGACCTTCGAGCTGTTCGACCGGCTCGGCGCCACCGACGAACAGCTCGACTTCCCGGTGATCTATGCCTCCGCGCTCGAAGGCTGGGCCACGAAGGACCTGGACAAGCCGGAGGGCGACATGCGCGCCCTGTTCGAGACCATCGTCGAGCACGTGCCGGAGCCTGACGTCAGCATCGAGGGCGGCCTGCAGCTTCAGGTCAGCGCGCTGTCCTATTCCAGCTATGTGGGCGTCATCGGCATCGGCCGCATCCAGCGCGGCAAGATCAAGCGCAACACCCGCGTCACCGTGATCGACGCCGAAGGCGGCACCCGCAGCGGGCGCGTGCTGCAGATCCTGGGCTTCCACGGCCTGGAGAAGATCGAGGTCGAGGAAGCCGAAGCCGGCGCGATCATCGCCTTCACCGGCCTCGAGAAGCTGCATATCTCCGACACCATCTGCGACCCCGACAACGTCGAGGCGCTGCCGGCGCTGGTCGTCGACGAGCCGACCATCACCATGACCTTCCAGGTCAACGATTCGCCGTTCGCGGGCCGCGAGGGCAAGTACGTCACCAGCCGCAACATCGCCGCGCGCCTGGAAGAGGAACTGATCCACAACGTGGCGCTGCGGGTCGAGGAGACCAGTGACTCCAACAAGTTCCAGGTGTCGGGCCGCGGCGAGCTGCATCTGTCGATCCTGATCGAGAACATGCGCCGCGAGGGCTACGAGCTGGCCATCTCGCGTCCCGAGGTGATCCTGAAGACCATCGATGGCGAGGTCTGCGAGCCCTGGGAATCGCTGACCATCGACGTCGAGGAACAGCACCAGGGCGCGGTGATGGAGAAGATCGGCGAGCGGCGCGGCGAACTGCGCGACATGGTGCCCGACGGGCGCGGCCGCGTCCGCCTCGACTACAACATCCCCAGCCGCGGCCTGATCGGTTTCCGTTCCGAATTCATGGCCACCACGGCCGGCGACGGCCTGATCTATCACACCTTCGAGCGCTATGCGCCGCGGGTCAACGCGGTCATTGGCGGCCGGCACAACGGCGTGCTGATTTCCAACGGCACCGGCAAGGCGCTGGCCTATGCCCTGTTCAACCTGCAAGAGCGCGGCCGGCTGTTCGTCAGCCATGCGGCCGAGGTGTATGAGGGCATGGTCGTCGGCATCCATACCCGCGACAATGACCTGGTGGTCAACCCGCTGAAGGCCAAGCAGCTCACCAACATCCGTGCCGCCGGCACGGACGAGGCGCTGATCCTGGTGACGCCGATCCAGACCACGCTGGAATACGCCCTCGAATTCATCAACGAGGACGAGCTGGTCGAGGTTACTCCCAAGTCCATCCGCATCCGCAAGAAGCAGCTGCTCGAGCACGAGCGCAAGAAGGCGTCGCGGGCGGCTTGAGCCACACACTACCCTTCACCGTCATCCCGTCGAACGCCGGGACCCAGTCCCGATGCAGGTAAAACTCCATCCGTGTCCCTGAGCTTGTCGAAGGGCCTTGCACGATCATGGATGCAGTCCCTTCGACAGCGATTGTGTTTGTGTCAAGCGGTCTGGGTGGTCTGCTTGGCAATGGCGTTGAGGATGACGAGCAGCTTTCGGGCGATGGCGATGAGGGCTTGCTTTGGGTATTTGCCTTTGGCGCGGAGCTGGCGGTAAGCGAGGCTCAACGTGGGGTGATGGCGGGCGGCTGAG
>JBKJNE010000507.1:0-2873 GCA_046596015.1 Alphaproteobacteria bacterium | reverse complement strand
GTCGTCCAGCAGGTCGAATTCGCCGTAGAGGTCGTGAAAGGACCGCTGCAGTCCCAGCAGCGGCGTCTCCACGCGCACGATGAAGGGAGGCACCGACAGGGGCGCGCCCTGCTCCAGGCGGCGCGACAGAGCCCGGAAATCCATGCCGCCGACCCGGGTCACCCTGCTCCCGCCACCAACGCCAGCGCGTCGAAGTTCCGGAGCGCGGTGATGATCTGCCCCTCCAGATGGACCGAACGCTCCAGCCCCAGTCCGGCACAGACCGTTTCCGTCAACTCAAGCACGGTGCGGGCGTCGGCCTCGATCAGCCGCAGCAGATAGCTCGTGAAATTGTCCAGATAGTGCGTCTCGCCGGTTGCGCGGTTGAATACGACGCACCCGTCGTCCCATTCGCGCCAGTCCAGCAACCCGGGCGCGGCGAGGCGGATGCGTTGGCCGTCCATGGCGCGGTCCCCACCGTCCTATTTGCAGACGGAGGGTGTCGTGTCCGAGAAGATCGTGACGCTGTTGGTGCCCTTGATCGGGCCGGCGCAATAGGATGTCCAACACGATCCGTTGGTAACAATGAGGTGGATCATGTCACCCGTCTCGACCGAATCGCCCGGCCCGCTCGGATAGGGCAGCCCGCCACTGGTCCCGCTGAATCCCTTGACGATCGATTCGATGTCGTTCGTGCCCGAGCCGGCCACCTTGTCGGGAATGCCGGTCAGGCTGGTGACGAGCTGCTGGTTCTGAAGCTGCGTCGCGGTCGGACTACCGGGGCCGGTGAAGCTGCCGAACTTGCTGACCAACTGGGCCTTCGTCGGACGATTGGTCGTGCCGGCGCAACTCGATACGGCCCACGCTGTCCCGCTCTGCAGAGAGATGATGACCGGCACCGCCGCTATGCCGGTCTTCACCAGCCGCCGGCGCAGCACGTCCGCGGCGAGGCGCGCTTCCACGGCGGCCTCTTCGCGGGTTTCCTGCGATTCCTGCTCCGACATGGCCTTCGCCTTTCTGCCGCCCCCAAGGGCCCGTCGGCTTCGCATCATGCGCCCGGCCGAACAGCCCATTTTAGAAGAGCTTAGCCGCCCGATCAATGGAAGCTGGCGAACAGCCTACTCAGAGCGGGCCGGCGTGCCGCAGCACCTGCTCGGCGGCCTCGGTATAGCCGCCGTCGGCGTCGTGCAGCACCAGGCCGGGCAGAACCCGCGACGGCGCCCGGCCGCCGCGCCGCGCCCGCAGGATCACCCGCCGGGCCTCCGTGCCGTGTTTCGGCCACAGCGGCAACACCGTCAGGCCACCCATCCGGCGCTCGATCGCCGCGATCGCGCGGGACAACTCGCCCGCCGGCAGCACCAGGCTCAGCGTTCCCTTGTCGCGCACCCGCGCGGCGCAGAACGCCAGCCAGGCGTCGAAGTCCGCGTCGCCGATGCTGTGAGCGGCGGCCCTGGCCGCGTGCGGGCTGCGCTGGCCCCGTTCGGCCGAGCGGTAGGGCGGATTGCTGATCACGTGGTCGAACTGCCGCGCGAGGACCGCGGCGGGCGGCGCCAGCACATCGCCCTCGATCCACTCCGCCGCCACACCGTTGGCGTCGGCGCTGCGCCGGGCGAGCGCCAGCATCTCTCGATCAAGCTCGATGCCGGTCAGCGCCACGCCGGGGACGCGCGCGGCCAGGCACAGCGCCGCCGCGCCCGTACCGCTGCCCACGTCGAGTACGCTCTGGCCGTCTTCCGCCGGCACGGCGGCGGCAAGCAGCACCGGGTCGATGGCGGCGCGGTAGCCGTCCTTTGGCTGGAACAGCCTGACGCGGCCGCCGAGCAGCGTGTCCTCGGTGACTGTCAGGTCATTCATCGATCTTCGAATCGGCGATGATGCCGCGCGCCTCGGCCTCGTCGTCGTCGATGACCATGAGCCGGGCCTGGATGGCGCCGATGCTGCCCTCGAGGATCGCGGTGTGGCCGTCGAACACCATGGTCTCGATCCCGGCCTCCTTGAGCAGGCTCCGCGCCAGGGAAATCAGGACCGGATCGTTGGTGCGCAGCACTTCCTTCATGTCGAGGACCCTACTCTGAATTGCTGGCAGTTCACTTGACCGCTGATCTTACGCCCTTCTATCTTGACCAGAACGCACAAAAGCAAGGAAGCGGCTGGTGGAAAACGTCGTCCGGATCGACAGGGACAAGCGCGGGCAACCGTCGCCTCTCGACGTGCTGACCGAGCTGACCAAAGCCGACATGCAGCGGGTCAACCAGGTGATCATGACCCGGATGCAGAGTCCGGTGGCCCTGATCCCTCAGCTCGCGGGCCACCTGATCGCCTCCGGCGGCAAGCGCCTGCGCCCCATGCTGACCCTGGCGACCGCATCGCTGTGCGGCTATTCGGGCGACCGGCACATCCCGCTGGCCGCCTGCATCGAGTTCCTGCACAGCGCCACCCTGCTGCATGACGACGTGGTCGACGAAAGCCGGCTGCGGCGCGGCAACGACACCGCCAACGTGCTGTGGGGCAACCAGGCCAGCGTGCTGGTGGGCGACTTCCTGTTCAGCCGCGCCTTCCAGGTGATGACCGACGACGGTTCGCTCGATGTGCTGCGCCTGCTGTCGGGCACGTCGGCCGTGCTCGCCGAGGGCGAGGTGCTGCAGCTCATCACCTCCAACGACGTCGACACCAGCGAGGACAGCTATCTGCAGGTGATCAGCGCCAAGACCGCCGTGCTGTTCGCCGCCGCCTGCCAGATCGGCGCCATCGTCGCTGCCCGGCCCAAGCCCGAGGAGGAGGCGCTGGAAAGCTTCGGCCGCAACCTCGGCATCGCCTTCCAGCTCGCCGACGACGCGCTCGACTACTCGGCCAAGCAGGCCACTCTGGGCAAGTCGGTGGGCGACGACTTCCGC
>JBKJNE010000129.1:0-4223 GCA_046596015.1 Alphaproteobacteria bacterium | reverse complement strand
GACAAGCCGGTCGGCGGCTTCGGCGAGCGCGAACAGATGTTCGAAGGCTACGAAAAGGTCAGCGGCGTGAAGGTCGATCCGGAGCGGGTGAGGTTCTGGGAGATATTCGGCAGCCTGCGCTGGGGCGTCACCTGCCGCTCCATGGCGTTCACCCACCTGACCGGTCACGACCGCTCCGTCGAGCGCCCGGCCATCGGCCGCCGCTCGTCCGAGTGCGAGGCCGACCTGATGATCCTGCTGGGGAAAAACTGATGCGTCCCGACCGTCCCACCGCCGACGAGATGCTCGAAGCCGTCGAGGAGTTTCTGCGCGACAAGGTGATGCCCGCCGTCACCGGCCACCTGAACTTCCACGCCCGCGTCGCCGCCAACGTCGTTGCCTCGGTCCGCCGCGAGATCGGCCAATCGCCGGACATCGAGCAGGATCAGCGCGAAAGGCTGATGCAACTGCTGGGCCACGACGGCGACTGGGAAGCGCTCAACCGCGAACTGTGCGAGGACATCCGCGCCGGCAAGACCGACCTGGACGATCCCGCCCTGCTGGAGCACCTGCGCCGGGTGGCCGTAGAGAATCTGGGCGTCGACAACCCCAAATACTCGGCCTATGCGCGGCTGAAGGGGTAAGTCATTAAACCTCCACCATTATTGTCATCCTGGCGACTTGTCCCGGCATAGTCCGAAGGGCGACGCCCGAAAGCCGGACCCAGCGATGCAATGCTTGAACTTCACCGTGTCCCTGAGCTTGTCGAAGGGCCTTGCATCAGTGTTTGTGCAAGGCCCTTCGACAAGCTCAGGGACACGGATATGGTTTTACCTGCATCGGGAACGGGTCCCGGCTGTCGGAGACCGGGATGACAAGCATTTTGGAGTGAAAAACCCCTACTTCCCGCCGATCATCCGGCCCATGACGCGCTTGAGCAGGTCGATCACCGCCTGCTGGCGCTTGGTCTTGTCGTGGCCGAACTCGGCGACCGACAGGCCTTCCAGCGACACGCGCAGCAGGTCGCGGGCGACGGCGAAGTTGGGGTCGTCGACCGAGGCGATCTCGCCATAGACCTCGCGGCCCAGTTCCAGCCGGCGCTCGTCATAGCGCTTGCCCGCTTCCTTGACGATCTCGCGCAGCTCCGGATCGGTGCGGCCGGCCGCCTGCAATTCCTGCCATGCGACGAACAGCGGATTCTGGACGAAGCGCCAGTAGATGTCGACGCCGCCCTGCAGCCGCTTTTCCTGGGCCGGCATCTTGCGCAGCTCCTCGGCATAGGTCTCGATCCACTGGTCGATCATGTGGTCGATGGAGGCGCGCAGCACATCGGGCGTGGTCGGGAAGTAGTACTGCACCGCGCCGCGCGTCACATTGGCGCGCTTGGCGATCTCGGTGGTCGTGGTGCGGTGGTAACCCAGCTCGAGGAAGCACTGGATGGTCGCGTCCAGGATGCTGTTCCGGGTCGCGATGCTTTTCTTGGTCTGGTGCCGGCGCGCATCGCGGGCCGAGGGTGCGTTGTCCTGAGTGGTCACGGCTCGATCGGTGTTGTTCGTGGTGCCGCGAGCATAATGGCAAGCCCCGCGGTCGCATAGCGATTTTCGGCAGCAGTGATTTTTATAACCCGAGTCAGAGCCCGAGCACCAGCTTGGCCATGATATCCCGCTGCACCTCGTTGGTACCCGCATAGATCGACCCGGCGCGGGCGTTCAGATAGTGCGGCGCGGCGGGCGGCGCGTAGCCGGGTCCGACAGGCTGCAGGTTGTGCTGGCGCGCGTCGTGGATGGTGAAGGGCGCGGCGTAGTACGCAACCGCTTCCATGGTCAGGGTCGTCACCTTCTGCATGGCTTCCGAGCCGCGCACCTTGATCATCGATGCTTCGGGACCCGGCGAGCCGCCCTTCGACAGCGCCGACATGATGCGCAGTTCGATCATCTCCAGCGCCATCAGCTCCACCTCGGCCTCGTCGAGCCGGGCGGCGAAGGTGCGGTCGTCGGCGAGGCGGCCGCCGTCCGAACGTTCGCTGGCCGCCATCTGGCGCAGATGTGTCAGGTCGGCGATCAGCCGCGGCGCCCAGGCGCCGGCGCCGCGCTCCCACTCCAGCAGGTACTTGGCGTAGGTCCAGCCCATGTTCTCCTGGCCGATCAGGCCGGACTTGGGCACCCGCACGTCGTCGAAGAACACCTGGTTGACCTCGTGGTCGCCGCCCAGGGTGATGATCGGGTCGACCTTGATGCCGGGCGTGTCCATGTCGAACAGCAGGAAGCTGATGCCCTCCTGCGGCTTGCCCCGGTCGCTGGTGCGCACCAGGCAGAACATGCGCTGGGCATACTGGGCGTAGGTGGTCCAGATTTTCGAGCCGTTGACGACGTAGTGGTCGCCGTCGCTCACCGCCTTGGTACGCAGCGAGGCCAGGTCCGAGCCCGCGCCGGGCTCCGAATAACCCTGCGCCCAGTAGTCGTCGCCCGACAGGATGCGCGGCAGGTACTTCTGTTGCTGCTCGGGCGTGCCGTACTTGATGATCACCGGCCCGACCATGCCCAGCCCGTTGGGCAGCGGCTTGGGTGCATGAGCCTCAGTCATCTCCTTGTTGAACAGGTAGCGCTGCGGAATGCTCCAGCCGGTGCCGCCGTGCTCCCTGGGCCACGAGGGCGCGATCCAGCCCTTGTCATGCAGCACCTTGTGCCAGCGCATGGTGGGTTCGAACTCGGCGAAGATCGCGGTCTGGGTCTTGGCCGCGTAGCGCAGGTCGTCGGTCAGGTTCTGGTCGAGGAACCGGCGCACCTCGTCGCGGAACGCCATATCTTCCAGGCTGAAGTTCAGGTCCATGGTGCTACACCGTGGTCGAGGAGCCGCCATCCATCGGGATGACGGCGCCGTGGACATAGTCGCTGGCCCGCGAGGCGAGGAAGATGGCGACACCAGCCGCGTCCTCCGGCTCACCCAGCCGGTGCGCCGGCACCCGCGCCAGGATCTTGTCGCGGGTCTTCTCGATGGTCTCGGCCATCATCTTGCTGGGGAAGGGACCGGGCGCGATGGCGTTGACGCGGATGTGGTCCCTGGCCAGCGCCTTCGCCAGCACGCGGGTCAGGTGGATCAGCGCGGCCTTCGACGACGAATAGGAGAAGGTGTCCATGTCCGGCACGGTCAGGCCGTTGATCGAGGCGATGTTGATCACTTTTGACGGACGCTCGGCGCTGGCCGCCGCCTTCAGGGCGCCGCGCAGTTGCTGGATCATGAAGAACGGCGCCTTGACGTTCATGGCATAGACCTTGTCCCAGCCGCTCTCCGGGAATTCGTCGAACGGCGCGCCCCAGGCTGCGCCCGAATTGTTCACGAGGACATCGAGTTTAGGCTCCAGCTCTTTCATCCGGTCGGCAAGGGCGAGGACACCGGCGTGGGTCGACAGGTCGGCCTGCAGCGGGATGCAGGTGCCGACCTTCGAGAGTTCCGCCGCGACTTCCTCGCAGACATGCAGCTTGCGCGAGGCGATATAGGTTTTTGCGCCGTTGGCCGCGAAGCCGGTGGCGATCATCTTGCCGATGCCGCTCGAGCCGCCGGTGACCAGCGCCACCTTGCCCCCGATGTCGAATAAGGCCTTCATGCGTGACTGTTCCCCGTTGATTTAGCCCGCTCACTATGCACGATAGGCGCTCTAAAAAAAGCCCGTACAAATTCACTCAGCCTAGCAAGAACACTCAGGGAAGCATCCGATGAACCGCGTTCTCGACCACCTCGGCACCAAGTATCCGATCATCCAGTCGCCCATGGGCTGGATCGCCCGCTCGCAGCTCGCCTCGGCCGTGTCGAACGCCGGCGCGCTCGGCATCATCGAAACCTCCTCGGGCGAGATGGAACAGTGCATGGAAGAGATCCGCAAGATGCGGACGCTCACCGACAAGCCGTTCGGCGTCAACCTGGCGCTGCTCTTCCTGCGCGACGAGCGCATGGTCGACATGGTGATCGACGAGGGCGTGAAATTCGTCACCACCTCGGCTGGTAGCCCGGCCAAGTACATCGACAAGCTGAAGAAGGGCGGCCTGGTCGTCTATCACGCGGTGCCGACGGCAGCGATGGCCATGAAGGCGGTCGACGCCGGCGTCGACGGCCTGGTCGTCGAGGGCGCCGAGGGCGGCGGCTACAAGAATCCCGAAGAGGTCTCGCTCGCCGTCCTGCTGCAGAGCATCCGCGAGATAGACGACCAGGCCGCCCTTCTTCAGCTTGTCGATGTACTTGGCCGGGCT